>JBAXMA010000003.1:0-46252 GCA_037134535.1 bacterium | reverse complement strand
CGGCTTGTTCACGGTCAAAGCGGTCTTGATGCGGCCTTACGGGCTACTGATGTACTGTTCGGTGGATCAATGGCAGGTCTGCAGGCAACCGACCTTGTCGATATTTTCGCCGACGTTCCGTCCACTGAGCTTGCTCCCGACAAGGTGGCGGATCGTCCCGCCATCGAGGTGGCTGTTGCTGCCGGACTATGTGCAAGCAAGGGCGAAGCGCGTCGCCTGGCGACCGGCGGCGGTCTGTACATCAACAACGAACGGGCGAGCTCCGCTGATGTTGTTGTGCAAAGAAACCAGATTATCGATGGCCGCATCCTCGTCATGCGTTCCGGCAGGAAGAGCTTCCATCTTGTCAAGATCGTCTGACGAGCCACCGGGTCCCGAGGTCACGTCTCCGCATCCGGAAAGCAGTGGAGGATTCCTGTATGAGTAGCGGCTGGATTACTGTTGCCGGAGCCCGGCAGCATAACCTTCAGAATATTACTGTCCGAATACCGCGAGAGAAGCTCACAGTCATTACGGGGCTCAGCGGCTCAGGCAAGTCATCTCTTGCTTTCGACACGCTTTACGCTGAAGGACAGCGGCGATACGTGGAGAGCCTTTCCGCCTACGCTCGCCAGTTCCTTGACAGGCTCCAGAAGCCTGACGTCGACTATATCGACGGGCTCTCGCCTGCGATCGCAATCGAGCAGCGCACCGCCGGCTCTAATCCGCGCTCAATCGTGGCAACGACCACGGAAGTGCACGACTACCTCCGCCTTTTGTTCGGCAACATCGGCCATGCTCACTGTCCAAGGTGTGGCCGGGCGGTCCAACGTCAGAGCGCGGAGCAGATTGTCGAAAGGCTCCAGCTGCTCCCCGTGCGTACAAAAGCGGTTCTCCTTGCTCCTCTTATTCGCGGCAAGAAAGGCAGGCATGAAGCAATCTTCGAAACTGTCCGGCAGCAGGGCTTTGTTCGAGTGCGTGTTGACGGAGAAATGCATGATCTCGACAGCCTGCCCGTATTGAACCCGAAACAGGCACACACAATTGATGCCGTAGTGGATCGCCTGATCATTACGACCAAAGTAAGGCCAAGGTTGACCGATTCAGTGGAGCTGGCCCTCAAGCAAGGTGGCGGTACCATGATCACTCTCCAGCAGGCTGACGGAGAGGGGCCGTGGCTCGAAGAACTATTTTCGGAAAAACACGCGTGCCCGGACTGCGGCATAAGTTTCGAGGAGCTCACTCCACGGCATTTTTCTTTCAACAGCCACTACGGCGCCTGTCCGTCCTGCGCCGGGCTCGGCACCGATCTGTTCTTCGACAGGGAGATGATCATTCCGGACTCTGCCCTGTCGATCTCCGGAGGCGCCATACATGCCTGGCGTAGAGGCGGCCGGCGGCTGATCATCTATTACAACGGGCTCCTTCGTGCGCTCTCAAAGCACTACGACTTCAGTCTCGACACCCCGTTCAAGGATCTCGCGCCGGGGATTCAGCAGACGCTCCTTTACGGTTCAGGCGTCGATACCGTCGAGTTCGGATTCTGGCGCGGGGGCGCGTACCGCAAGTACCAGAAGCCGTTCGAGGGAATCATTCCCAACTTGAAACGACGCTACGAGGAGACCGAAAGCGACTTCACGCGACAGCGACTGCGCGGCTATATGAACCGGCAGACCTGCCCCGCGTGCGGCGGAGCGCGGCTCAAGCCCGAAATTCTATCCTGTACCGTATGCGACAAGTCAATCGTCGACATAACGAGAATGTCCATCAAGCAGGCTTTCGCATTCTTCACCTCCCTGCCCCTGCCCGCACAGGAACAGTCGGTAGTCAGCGAGGTCCTGAAGGAAATCCGGGAACGCCTGGGTTTCATGAAGAACGTCGGATTGGACTACCTGACCCTCGATAGGGAAAGTGGAACACTCTCCGGCGGCGAGGAACAACGGATCCGGTTGGCAACTCAGATCGGATCAGGGCTCACAGGGGTGCTCTACGTGCTGGATGAACCGACCATCGGATTGCACCACCGCGACAATGAGCGCCTGCTGGATGCATTGAAGCGCCTGCGTGATCGCGGCAATACTGTGGTGATTGTCGAGCACGATGAGGAAACGATGCGCGCCGCGGATTATATCATCGATCTTGGTCCCGGAGCCGGAAGACATGGCGGCCAGGTCGTCTCCCAGGGCACATTTGACGAACTTATTGCCAACGACAAGTCACTCACGTCCCGTTACTTGAGCGGTGCGCTGAAAATAAGCTGTCCCGGCGAGCGCGCCAAACCATCGGGGCAGTATATCGAGATTCTGGGTGCCTCAGAAAACAACTTGAAGAATATTGATGTAAAGATCCCTCTGGGACTTTTCGTCTGTGTTACAGGGGTTTCTGGCAGCGGAAAGAGCACGCTTGTCGACGACATCCTCAGACGGGCGCTCTTTCAGAAGTTGAACAAGACTCGCGACCGGCCCGGCAAGTACAGGAAAATGCTCGGCATCAACAGGCTCGACAAGGTCATCGTCATTGATCAGTCGCCGATAGGCCGGACGCCGCGTAGCAATCCGTCCACTTATACCGGCGCTTTTGATTTCATCCGCAAACTTTACGCTGAAGTTCCATCGTCGCGAGTCCGCGGGTACGGACCAGGCCGTTACAGCTTCAATGTTAAGGGCGGGCGCTGCGAGAAATGCAAGGGAGACGGACTGCTCTGCCTTGAAATGCACTTTCTGCCGGACGTTTATATAACCTGCGAGCAGTGCGGCGGCCTGCGGTACAACAGCGAGACACTCGAGATCAGGTACAACGGGAAAAACATTTCGGAAGTGTTGAACATGACAATTGATGATTCACTTGAATTCTTCAAGAACATACCTGCAATCGAACGGAAGCTCAGAACACTGTCCGAGGTCGGCCTCGGCTATCTGCAGCTCGGTCAGTCTGCAACCACGCTTTCAGGGGGAGAAGCGCAGCGGGTCAAGCTGGCGGCAGAACTGAGCAGGGTTGCTACCGGCCGGACCATGTACCTTCTCGACGAGCCCACCACCGGGCTTCATTTTGCCGATGTTCACCGGCTTCTTCTTGTGTTAATGCGTCTCAGGGATGCCGGGAACACAGTGCTGGTCATTGAACATAATCTCGACGTTATAAAGAACGCAGACTACATTATTGATCTTGGCCCTGAGGGTGGTGACGATGGCGGAAGAGTGGTCGCCTTCGGAACCCCTGAGACAGTGAGCCGGTGCGTGGAATCCCACACGGGGCAGGTGCTGCGCCGATGGTTTGATGAATCCGCTATGCAGACAGGCAAGTAAATGAAACAACTGGCTAAAGTTGAAATAGAGCGACCAGTGTTCCGGCCCCATAACAGTGGTGCCGGAAGAGCCTGGTTGATACTGGCCTCTGTGCTGACCTTTATGGCGGCTGTTGCCTGCTACGCAGTTAACCCGGCACCCGCGGAATTTCTCAAGACCGGTCAGGCAGCAATGGAAGATGGTTTCTACGGGCTGGCTGAAGGTATATTCCAGTCGTATCTTGCCAGCACAACAAACGGCACGCCCGAGTCAGACCGGGCCGCTATCCTGCTTGCCAAGGCCTATCATGGTCAGAAGAAATTCACCGAAATGATTGCTCTGCTTTCTCCGGTGGGCGACGCCGCGTCGGCTTACTGGCGCGCAATGGCCCAGTACGAGCTTAAGCAATACGACAAGGTGGCTGTTTCACTCGCCGACTTCAGCGGTAAATACCGGAATGACTCATATGCCATTCATGCCCTCCGGCTTCTTGCGGATTGTCATCTGCAAAACGGAAATACGAACGAGGCGCTCCAGGTGTTCGCACAAATCAACGCGATGCCCGGCAACCAGGCTGACCACGGGGCCAGCACGCTGGACTGGGCCAGGACGCTCACTGCCGCAGGACAGCATGCGCGCGCGCAGGATGTGCTCAGCAGGCTCATCGCGCGATCCCCGGAAACCGATGACTCCCGGCAGGCACGGCTGCTCCTGTGTCGAATCCTGACAAACTCCGGCAACCCGAAGGAAGCAGAGACTGTACTCGCTCCTCTGATCGAACAAGGTGACGTAGAACCTGCTCATAAAACCGCAGCCCTGATTCTTCTGGCAGGGATTCGGGAATCACAGGGCAAACTGGCAGAAGCAACCAATGCCCTGTCAACAGCAGTGGGTCTCGCCCCTGATCGTCTGCTTAAGAGACGGGGTGAAATTGCACTTGGCGGACTGTTGCTTAAGATGAAGCAATTGGATGAGGGCGCAGCAATGCTGAAGCCGTATATTGCCGCGAATCCTCCGGACCCGGCTGCACAGGCGCTCCAGATTGAGCTGGCCGCTGCATTTCTTCAGGCAGGCGATGCCGACCGTGCAGTTGAGGCCTACCAGCACTATCTGGAGACGTTTTCGGACAAACCGGGCAGGGCAGAAGCCTTCAGCGGCAAGGGCTGGGCCCTGCTTCTCCGGCAGAAGCCGGCCTACGAGGAGGCTGCCGACGCCTTCCGGCAAGCCTATTTGCTTTTCACAGCGCCCGCAGACAAGGTGAAGTGCCTGATCAAGACCGCCGACTGCCGTTTCAGTAACGGCCAATTCGGTCTTGCAGCTCAGGCGTATGAACAGGTTCTCTCGGACTTTCCCGATTCCACTCTTGTGCCGCAAGCAATGTTCCAGATCGCCGAGTGTGCCGCGAGAACAAAGAAACCCGTCGACGCCGAGAAATTCTTCAGGACTGTGATCGCGACCAATCCTGCCGGACCATTCGCAGATCAGGCGCTTCTGCGAATCGCAGAGATCAAGGAGGATCAGGGTGAACTGACCGCCGCACTTGCCGTTTACGATCAACTGATGACCTCATACACCAACAGTGCCTTGTGGGCCGAAGCTCTGCTCGCCCGCGGTCTGATCAACTACCGGAGTTTACTTTTCGAAACCGCCCTGGGCGACTTTGAGAAGCTCGTCAATCGTTTCCCTCAGGCGGAAGCCGCGGAGCAGGCGGCCTACTTGCGCTGTCGCTGCCTTCAAGTCCTCGGACCGGAGGAGAAGTCATTGGCTGCCTGGCGCACATTCCTCCACACATACCCGGCTTCAAAGAAATGGACGCCTCAGGTTCTGTTCCGGCTCGGAGAGTACGCATTCAACCATGGCAGCTTTAAAGAGGCTGAAAAGCAGTTTGCGGACATCGCAGCGGTCTACACAAACAGCACCATTGCCCCGGCAGCCCTGCTCGCCGCCGGCCGATCGGCCGCAAAGCAGAAAGAGTATCTCAACTCTATAGAATACTTTTCGAAACTTGTGACGATATATCCATCCTGGCCGGGACTGGCGAAGGCCCGCTACGAACAGGGAGACGCCACGACTGAACTTGGGGAGTACGCGAAAGCGATACTGATATTCGAGGAGATCATAAACAAGCACGGAGGGAGCGATCTTGTCGAGATGGCCTGGTTCAGGAAGGCCGACTGTGAGTTCGCACTGGGAACAGGCGACACCAACCGGTATGAATCTGCCATAGCATCATACAAACTCGTTGCGGAGAAGTCTCTTGCACCTCCCGATCTCAAACTTCAGGCCCAGTACAAGATAGGCGCCTGCCTGCAAAAAATGCAGCGGTATGAAGAAGCTATGGAGCAGCTCTATTCAAAGGTAATGATCCCGTATCTGGACGATCCGAGGCAGATTCTGCGTGAATATCCCGCATGCCAGGTCTGGTTTACCAGGGCTGCCTTTGATATTGTGGAACGGCGGGAAACTCAGAAGAAGTGGCAGGACGCAATCAGGATACTCAAGCGGATTGTAGATGCAGGTGTTCCTGCGGCCGACGAGGCGAAGAAGCGAATTGACAAAATACGGCTCCAGCTCTGGATATTACCCTAGTCCGCGTTTCTTGCGCCTGTTGCGTACAGAACCGGCTGGTTGAGAGGAGAAATAGAATGTCGGAAATACTGAAATGCAGCGGCCCTGTGCTGTGGGTGGTCATGGTGATCCTTCTTTGCGGTGCAGCAGCATTTGTCACTTTCGTGGAGCGCGGCTTTCATCTTCACCGGGCACGAATCAAGTCTGACGACTTCCTGAAGGGTATACTGAATATCCTGAAAGCCGGAAATATGGAAGAGGCTGTTACAATCTGCGAGGAGACACCCGGACCTGTAGCCAGGATAACAAAGACGGCCATCCTTCACAGAGCGGAGAAGCGGGAGATACTGGAGGCCGCCGTGAACGACTCAGGGTTGTCCGAGATATCAAGGCTTGAGGCTCGTGTCGGCATCATTGCCACCGTGGCCCAGATCGCACCGCTGCTTGGACTCCTGGGCAGCGTGCTCGGACTCATGACACTGCTTGGCGACATGGAAGCCTCACAGTGGCAATCTGCCGCCGTCACTCTCGGGCTCAAACAGGCGCTTGTCGCGACCGCAACGGGGCTTGCCGTGGCCATACCATGCTATGCCGCGTACAATCTCGTAGTAGGAAAGATTGAGGCACTGACAGTTGAAATGGAGCGAACGGCTTCAGAAATCGTTGCTTTTCTCACGAGTCGACAATGATCAGAAATGCAGAAGAGACATATGGCTGGTGCCGCAACGGCCTTCGCACCAGATACCGGCCCAGATCCAGGATCGGCGGGGGCTTGATTAATGCTGCGCCCTGGTTGAATCTTCTTGTTTTACTCGGCGCATTCATCCTGCTCGCCCCACGGCTCGTCCTTCCGCCTGGCCGGCGCATTGAATTACCCGAGGGTTCCCTCACCCAGCCGGGAACTCACAGCGTCACTGCCGTTGTCCTCTCGCACAAACAAAGCACCGCAAGCGCCGTGCGCTCCGAGTTGATTTTTTTCGCTGATCAACCCTTCGCGGTTGATAACCCGCTGCAGATGCAGGAACTTACACGCTGTTTTTTCAGGACCGCAAGCGAGCACCCTGAGACCATTCTTGTTATTGAAGCGGATGTCCACGTTGAGTATGGAACCATTGCCAGGCTCTGCACTGTGGCGGCCAAGGCAGGCATCAAGACCGTTCATCTCGCCGGCAGACGCACAGGAGAGCGACCTCGTGAATAAGACCCGTTTTGTCCACGCCATTCCGGTCGACTCACTTGTAGCGGTCATGACGGCGTGTTCCTTCTTCGCGATATGGCTCCTCTGGCCTTCGACCAAAGGAGTTCCTCAAACGGGCGGTATGAGTTTTCAAGGCACTAGATATGTGTTCAGATCGGCACCTGCAAGCAACCTGCGGGACCCCACTGCACTGGTACGTCCGCTACTGGGCTCCGGCGAAATAGGCCGTGAGGATTTCGATGACACAGAAGCCACCACTCAGGACCGGACTGATCTGACAAAACTGATGGAACGGTCTTCCGGCCCGGGGACATCCTCTCTCCAGCTCAGCCTTCAGGACGATCCCGTTGCGCGGCTCACACGTGCATATGTTGACACTCCGGTTTTCGTTCAAGCTCCCGCAGTAACAACTACGGGATTGGTGCGCATCAACGTATCAGCCAAACTACAGGTCAGAGAATTTGACACCTCGGTTCTGGTCGCGGCTACACTTCCGCAGCATGAACAAGCATGGACAATCCGGGCTTTCGTGGAGGTTGACGAGCACGGCAGTGTCAGTCATGTGTTTTTGGAGACCGCATCCGCAAGTGCGGAACTGAATGAAGCGGTCCTGAGGGCATTGTACGGGAGCCGATCCCGGAAAAGCGAACTCCCCTCTGATGGTGTCTTAATAATATCGGGTGCAGGCCTGAAGCCGGCAGCAAGTAATCCATAAGGCGTCGCAATGAAGAAACTGATAAAAAGATCGGTTCAAACAATGCAGGGCTACGTACCCGGCGAGCAATCCAGGGACCCCGGGATAGTGAAACTCAATACAAACGAGAACCCCTACCCTCCTTCACCTATGGTCGCGAAGTCTTTGCAAGCCATATCCATTGAAGAACTGCGCCTGTATCCCAATCCCACAGCACTGAAATTGCGGCAGAGAATCGCGGCAGTGCACGGCTGCGATGTGGACAACGTCTTCGTCGGCAACGGGTCTGACGAGGTACTGGCCTTATGCACAAGAGCTTTTGTCGAAGATACCGGTTCCATCGGGTTTTTCAATCCCTCCTACTCCCTCTATCCGGTGCTGGCACTTATCCGTGACGTCCCTGTCCGACCGGTCGAGCTCTCCGCCGGATTCTCCTGGCAAATGCCGCGCGGTTACAATACCTCGCTCTTCTTCCTGACTAATCCCAATGCGCCAACGGGCATGCTCCATGACAAGGCAACCGTAAGCCGTTTCTGCAGACAGATGCCCGGTGTTGTCGTGATAGACGAGGCATATGTGGACTTTGCCAGTGCGCATTGCATGGATCTGGCCATGAAACGTTCCAACGTTCTGGTTGTCCGGACCTTGTCGAAAGCCTATTCGCTCGCCGGGCTGCGGGTCGGCTACACAATAGGGGCCAAGCCTTTGATTGCCGCGCTCTTTAAACTCAAGGACTCATATAACACAGATACCATCGCACAACATCTGGCACTTGCCGCCCTGTCCGACCTGCGGCACATGCGGGCAAATGTCCGCCAAATCAAGAACACACGCATACGGCTTGCCGGACTCCTCGCCGAAAGGGATGTGTTTGTCTATCCGTCCGAGACAAACTTCTTCTGGGTGCGACCTCCCGTGGTATCTGCAAGGGTATTCTATGAAAGCTTGAGGAATCGACTGATTATGGTAAGGTACTTCGACGGTCCCAGAACGCGCGATTTTGTGCGTATCACGATCGGAACTGACCAGCAGGTCGATAAACTGATCAATGCAATTGATGAACTGGAGCTGGCAAGGGCGCCTTCGGCCTGCGGATCCAGGACCGGTAACCGGAAAGGTAACTTATGAAGAAGCGCGTCGCAAAGCTCAAGCGGACCACAAGAGAGACAGATGTAATGGTTGAGATCAATCTTGATGGCTGCGGAAAGAGCCGGATTACCACCGGCCTGCCATTCCTTGACCACATGCTGGTACTTTTTGCCAAACATTCAAGCATTGATATGGTCATAGTGGCCAAAGGCGATCTGGAAGTAGACGCCCACCACACAGTTGAGGATATCGGACTAACTCTGGGCGAAGTGCTGAACAAGGCCCTCGGAGATCGTAAAGGCATTACACGCTATGGCTGGAGCTATGTGCCCATGGATGACGCCCTTGCCCGCGCGGTTATTGATCTGGGCGGCAGGCCATATCTCGTTTGCGACTTCGCTCACCGCGGGAAGAAGATTGAGAAGTTCGATCTGGGGCTGATTCCAGAGTTCCTGCGCGCGCTATCCGTTCAGGGCAGGATGAACCTCCACGTCGCACAGCTTTACGGCGTGGATGCACATCATGCTTACGAATCGGTTTTCAAGGCGATGGCAAAGGCTCTGAGTATGGCTTGCAGCAAGGATGCCCGCGTCAAAGGTGTTCCCTCCAGCAAAGGAACACTTTGAGACAGGCTCATGCCCGTTAAATAGCAGGTCAAGCGACCAGCACGAATGCAGAAAATATGATCACGATCATCCCGGCTATAGATCTGAAGGACGGCAAATGTGTCAGGCTCAAGCAGGGCAAGGCGACTGAAGTCACGGTTTACTCTGAAGACCCCGTAACAATGGCTCAGCGCTGGGAAGCCGAGGGCGCCCAGCTTCTGCACATCGTGGACCTTGACGGCGCATTTCAGGGAAAGCCCGTTCACACTGCTTTGCTCGCCAAAATTGCCGCCGCCATTGCCATTCCAATCGAAGTTGGCGGCGGGCTCCGCACAGAAACAGATATCTCCACCTTGATTGATGCGGGCGCCAGACGTGTGATTCTCGGCACAAAGGCCTGCATGACTCCTGACTCCCTCGCACCACTGATCCAGCAGTTCGGCGACAAGCTGGCAGTAGGCATCGATGCCAGGAACGGGCTGGTTCAGGTCAAAGGCTGGGTCGAAACAACAGCCGTAAAGGCAGTGGACCTTGCCGTTCAACTCGACGCACTCGGCATCAAGACTCTGATCTACACTGATACAGCAGTGGATGGAATGTTGCGCGGAGTCAATGCAGGTCAGGTGGCGGCAGTCTGCAAGGCTGTATCATGCGATGTCATTGCATCCGGCGGCATCGCCTCAGCTGAAGATATCCGCATCCTGCGGAATCTCGCGGCAGCCAACCTTGCAGGTGCCATCGTAGGCAAGGCCCTCTACGAAAACTGTGTGTCGCTGAGCGAACTCCTTGCTGCTGCCACCCGTCCTTAGCTGCAGACCTCTACTTTTTCCTCACAAAGTAGTCGAGCCAGTTCATCAGACCTGGTTCTCCGGCTGCGTCATAGCGACGCTTGTCAACACACGTCTCCTTAGCAACAGTCACCAGCGGAATGTAGCCTGATTTACTTTCGTGCACGCTTTTCTTCATGATAAAGGCCACATTCTTTTCGCCGCTTGTGGATGATAGAACAATGATGGGTATTCCGGATGCCCGCCCTTTGCTTTCATATTCTTCCTTCAGCTTTGCGATAACCGCCCACCCGTCCATGATCGGCATGTTAAGATCCAGAACAATGAACAGCGGATCGCGCACATGGGTCTTCCGGATCTGGGTAAGCTTCTCCAGCGCATCCTTGCCGTTGCCAGCCTCATACACCACAATCGAGGGATCAAATGCCTTTACATCACGGGCAACTTTCATCCGGATGCCGCGCTCGTCATCCACCAGCAGAACGGTGTTGCTTCGCGGATCCATATTTCTCTTGATGGTCTCAACGAGATCAATGTACTGCCTGTGAAGTATTTCACCTTCCGCATCCGTACTCGCATGTTCAGCCATACCACACCTCCTGTTTAGATTATAACTGTGAAGGTCGTTCCATCTGCCCCGGTCCCGCACTGAATTCTGCCACCATGCATATCAATAATCTTCTTCGTAATTGTCAGCCCGAGGCCGGTGCCGCCTTCCTTCTTGGTCTTGAACGGAATGAAAAGGTTGTCTGCTATTTCCTTCGGCATTCCAGGTCCGTTATCGCCGACAGTAACAACGAGGCGGTCATTCTCGAGGCGGGACACAATAGTCAGGCAGGGCTCCGCAACCCGGTGATCAAGCATGGCTTCCACAGCATTCTTGCAAAGGTTGAAGAAGGCCATCTTGAGCTTCTCAGAATCAAGTCTCCGAACCGGCAGAGCTGGATTCAAATCGGTGTCGAGCCTGAGCTCGCCGGGGCGACGCAGATCCCCGAATGCCTGAGCAGAGGCTCCGACATCTCTCAGCACGGCATTAAGGTCGCAATCCGTAAAATGCGGCTCATACAGCGACGCGAGCGTGAGATAGGTCTTCGCCAGTTCCGCGCCTTCGCGGAGAGCGGATTCCACCAGCTCCATGTCCTGTTCTACTGCGTCACGGTCCAGCATTGCCTGCGGATCAGGCTGGATATCGCTCTTAAGGTAATCAAGCCATGACAAGGCCGAGATGAGTTTGTTCTTGAGTTCATGTATTGCCTGATATGATGTCTGCCGCAGCTTCGTCACCTCCATTGCAAATGCAATATTGGGCAGGATCACAAAGATCCCGTTCAGATGTTTACGGCAGAACTCATCCTCCCGGAAAGCATCCACTTCAAACTCCCTGAGACTTTCATCCACGGCAATGCCTGCAAAGAGATTCTCGTCAAACAGCAACTGGAGTGCGCCGGCGTTCTTCTGCTTTTGCTGCTGCTCGCCGGACCTGTGTATCGAGGGTATTGGTATACTGAGAAGGTAACGCGTTCGAGATGGCAGCGTGTCGTCGATCTCCTTGAAATGCCTGCTGTCCTTTGGTGCGAAGGTATAGATGATGACCCCTTTGAGGATCGTGGCACCGGCAATACTCTCCAGCGGTACTCTTTTGCCGACAAGGTCGGGGACATCTGAAAATAGAAACTGGAGATAGGGGCCCTCCTCGCCGAGAATTGAACCACCCCTGGCGCCGGAGATGTCAATACAGGCCTGAAGTGCCCTTTCCATCATCTTCTCTGGAGAACTGTCCAGACTGAGCCGGATAATATCCCGCAGATGATCTTCCATCGGTCGCTCCGGTACAAACGGGCGCCTACTGCCGTTTGGGCGCAACGGAACTTCGATTAAACTCCCACAGGGTTCCGATGCGATTAAGCCACACTACATAGGTGCCTTCAGTTGCCCCCTGGCCACTTACAGAGTAAGGCATTTCCATACTCGCAGCGCTTTTCCCGATGTAAAACGTGCACTTGGACCTTGGAGCTGCGGTTGCCTCCGTTTTCGAGAAGGCCGGATCCTGCTTAAGAGCTTTCAGGCCAATGTCATACATTGTTTGTTCCGTAGACATAGAACACCCGCTGCATGCCGCAATCAAGAGCACTGCAGCCAGCAATGCTATCCCGCGAAAGATATTCATGAACATTGTCTCCTTCCCCGATCTTAATAAATCCCGGCAACAAGGATCAGTATCCTGACAACGTCTGACCGTTTTATCAAGCCCGGACTCATCCAAAATCCGGAAGCCTGAAGATTGCCATGGCGAATGCTCCCGTTACCGGTGAATGCTTTTGGCTTGCGGCGTTCGCGCGCCTGAAGTAGATTTCAGGCAAGCAGGTCTTCTTCTAATTCGCAACAAGGAGAAATAACTCATGACAGCTCGCCGCGTTCTGCTATCCGTTGTCTGCCTAGTGCTCTCTTCAACTATCGGGCTCAATGCTCAAAACAAAGACTTGGCATGGGCGGTGTCTCAGGCCCCGGCCGATGCCCTGGTCGTAGCCGGCGCTCGAAACATTAAGGAGCTCTGGACCAATCTCAAAGAACTGAGTTGTCAAGGCGACAAGATACCCGATCTTCTGGCTGTGATGGAAATGTCCCTGCCGGCTGGCGTGGACTTAAGGGGTGCTGCTGTTGCTATTCTCATGCCAGGCCAGGTCCATCCCGACATGGTGCTCATGGGTCGCATGAAATCAGGTGCGGCACTGGAAGGAGAGAAGATTGAAGGCGGAATCATAAAAGTTGCCGCGGCATTAGGATCTGCGACCTATATGCTGAAGATGGATCCGTGGGTCGTGATGTCCGACAATCTCGCATCAGTCAAGGCGATTTCCACAGCAACCGCGCGCTTGAAGATAACCGAGCAGCAGAGAACCGACCTGAACAGCCGCTCTATCTGGGCCTGGGTGAACACGAAAGCCCTGACTGCCAAAGCAAAGGCTGCAATACCGAAAACTCCTCCAGCCGATGACACTGCTGCAGGCGGGCCAAATCCAACTATGATTGCTGACTGGGCCGTAGGTTTGCTGAATCAGGTGAATTCTCTCACAGTAGCGGCCGATATCAAAACGGATGCAGCTTTGCTGACGGTCGGACTTGACTATGCGCCAGATTCGCAACTTGCCCTTATTGCCGCCTCAGGGACGCCAATGGTCCCGGCAAAGGCAGGTCTGGCTGCAACCGACAGCTTTCTGCTGGCTGGCTGGGGGCGAATGGATTGGATCAAAGCAATTGGTCCGACGAAGTCCATACTTAAGCCCCTGTTTGCTGCCGTCACACCGGCGTCAAACAAGGTTGCCCGCAAAAGCATTGATGATCTATGGGCGATCTATGACGAATGGGCCGGGACCATCGGCAACGAATTTGCCTTCATAATGGAACCAGCACCTGCCGGTGAGGGGACATACCGGATGACTCAGACGATTGCCGTGAAGAATCCCGATGCGTACAGGAAGCTGTTGGCTAAGACGATACCGCTTTCGGCCAATCTGACCAAGGCATTCTCCGCCATGGGACCCATGGGCAGTCCCTCGATGGAAATGACAGCGGACTATAAGCCTGGCGCAGAAACCATTGATGGCGTGGCAGTGGATATCAGCAAGACAAAGATGGCCTTCTCTTCGCCCGACATGGGACCGGAAGAGAAAGAGGAGGCGCAGAAGATGATGGAATCCATCTACGGCCCTGAAGGAATGACAATGCGCATGGCCTTGCTGGGCCGCACAGCTATCGTCAGTATGGGCGGTAAAGAGACCATGGTTCGGGCAATCAAAGCATCAAAGAATCAAGTTCCTGGCCTTTTAGCCAACCCGAAGGTGATTGCGGCTCTGGACAGGGTGCCTAAGGATGCTTCGTTCGCGGGCCTGATTTCTCTTCCCGCCTATGCGCATTTCACTTTCGGTATGATAACGCGCATGATGGCCGGAGCCGGTGCGCCGAGCGGCCAACCTGCTCCGGTACTAGGCGACCTCGTCACATTCTCTCTGAGGATGCAGGGCACGACCCAATACTTCAACCTCCACGTTCCACAATCGGAAATAAAGGGTCTGATCAAAACCATAGAGCAGGCAACGGGAGGAATGGGCGGCGGGGTTAAGAAGGGGATGCCTATGCCCGACGATTCTACAGTCCCTCCGGATAACAAGTAGCAGACCTGGCGACTTTTGCTCCAAGCCACCCGGCGCCTCTCCGTTGCAGGCGCCGGTCACTTTTTACCATTCCAGAATCAAACCGTCGTACGAAACAAACATCGACTCTGGTAATGCTTTCTGCGTCTGCTCATGATCCAGGTCGTGACACATGTGGATGATAAAGGACTTTCTGGCACCAATCTTCTCGAGCGTCTTAATGCTTTCGGCAAGCGTCAGGTGCGTGCTGTGCGGTTTGTGTCTCAGGGCATCCAAAACCATCACATCCAGTCCCTGCAACCGCTGAACTGTCGCCGGAGCCATCTCGTGGCAGTCCGGAAAATAGCCCAGTGAGCGACCCGCTGCTTCAAACCTGTAGCCATAGGTCATTTTAGGCGCATGAACCACTTGAAAAGGCTCAACCTGAATGGCACCGATCTGAAATGGCCCTGATACCTCATGGAAATCCACCCGGGGCCGGTAAACGCCGGGGGCATGTTCGTGGTGAATATAGTCGAAGATCCTGTTCATGTCGGCGATGGTGTCGGCGGACCCATACGCCGGAATCCGGCCGTCCTGCATGGTGTTATAGCGTCGGATATCGTCGAATCCCAGGATGTGATCAGCATGTGAATGCGTAAACACCAGCGCGTCCACGCGGGGGATCTTGTGGGTGATTGCCTGCATCCTGAAGTCAGGCGCAGTATCAACTACTACGCTCGTGCCACCGGCCTGCAGGTACAAACTGGTCCGCAGCCGCTTGTTTCGCGGATCATCGGACAGGCATACCGGGCACGTGCAACCAATAGCCGGTATGCCCACCGACGTACCAGTGCCGAGAAACACAACCTTCACTCCAGGCACCGGTACGGATGGCAATCTATTGTCGGGCATTAGTTCTTTGCGTCTTCGGGAATCCGCATGCTGTAGAATGACCGGTATACGAATACCAGAGCAATGAGGAATAATACGCCGCCAATTGCATACTTGAGAGTCTGGTTCGACATCGTCACGGCAATCTCAACAGCGAGCAGGCCGAACAACGTCGTGAACTTGATCACCGGGTTCATCGCCACTGATGACGTGTCTTTGAAGGGATCGCCTACCGTGTCGCCGACAACGCAAGCTGCGTGCAAGTCCGTACCCTTCTGGCGAAGATCCACTTCTACGATCTTCTTCGCGTTGTCCCACGCCCCGCCGGCGTTGGCCATGAAAATGGCCTGGAACAGACCGAAGAATGCGATGCCGATCAGGTATCCGATGAAGAAGTAGGGATTAAAGAAAGGCAGAGCGAGGGCGAAGCAGAATATCACAATGAAGATGTTCCACATGCCCTTCTGCGCGTAGACAGTACAAATACGAACTACTTCCTTACTGTCCTTCTCCGATGCCGTGGTGGCGTCCAGCTTCATGTGCTCCTTGATATAAACCACCGCGCTATATGCGCCGGTCACGACTGCCTGGCAGGATGCGCCGGTAAACCAGTAAATCACCGCGCCGCCCATAATAAGTCCAAGGATGATTTCCGGTTGCACGATGCTGAGAGCGTCAACGACCGGCTTGAATGGACCGGCTACGCCGGAAGCCTCCTGGGCGTCAAACATCTTCTGCAGCAGCATGATGATGCCGAAAACCATTGTGGTCGCGCCGACAACTGCAGTGCCAATGAGCACTGGCTTTGCCGTCGCCTTGAATGTATTGCCTGCACCATCACCTTTTTCAAGGAGGAACTTGGCATTTTCGAAATCCGGTTTGAAGCCGAAGTTCTTCTCAATGTCCTCCTTGATGCCTTTGCGCCCTTCAATCTGACTCAGTTCATAAACGGATTGTGCGTTGTCCGTGACCGGTCCGTAGCTGTCCACGGCGATTGTCACTGGTCCCATTCCGAGGAAGCCAAAAGCGACCAGACCGAATGCAAATATCGGCGCGGCGAATGCGAAAGCACTTGGCATAATGGAAAGCAACGCAATGTTCTGGGAGAAATAGTAGGAAGTGGACATCAGTAGCATGATAACCAGCCCCATCCAGAACGCGGAGAAGTTGCCGGCAACGAAGCCCGACAGAATGTTCAGAGACGCACCCCCGTGCCGGGAGCAGTTGGTCACTTCCTTGACGTGCGTTGAGTTGGTGCTGACGAATATCTTCGTGAATTCGGGAATCAACGCACCGGCAACTGTACCGCAGCTGATGATGGCGGACAGGACCCACCAGAGGTCGGGTTGCGCCGTGCCGAGTGCATCCTTGAAGTCACCAAGCAGCAGCTTGCTTGCGACGAACGTTATGCCGATCGAGACAGCCGATGTAATCCACACCAGATGTGTCAATGGTGCTTCAAAATCGAAGTCCTTCTTGCTGCCGTACGCGGCTTTGCTGATGAATTCGTTCGTAAAGTAGGATACCAGCGATGTTACGATCATCAGAGCGCGCATCACGAACAGCCAGATGATGAGGGTGGCGCAAATAGCCGGGCTGGCTGTCAGTGCCAGCGCAAGGAACGCAATCAACGCTACACCGGTGACGCCGTAAGTCTCGAAGCCGTCAGCCGTCGGACCAACACTGTCGCCGGCATTGTCGCCGGTGCAGTCAGCGATAACGCCGGGATTCTTGGGATCATCCTCGGGGAGCTTGAAGACGATCTTCATCAAGTCGGAACCAATGTCCGCGATCTTAGTGAAGATACCGCCGCAGATACGAAGCACGGACGCACCCAGCGACTCACCAATTGCAAAACCGATGAAACAGGGGCCAACCAGTTCGCGCGGCAGGAACACAAGAATGCAGATCATGAAGAACAATTCAACTGCCACGAGCAGCAAACCCACGCTCATGCCGGAGCGGAGCGGAATGCAAAGCGTTGCGAACGGATTGCCCTTGAGCGCGGAAAATGCTGTCCGTGAGTTTGCGACAGTATTGATGCGGATACCGAACCAGGCCACTCCGTAGGATCCCAGAATACCAAGAACTGAGGCAGCGAGGATGACTGCGACATTGGCGACCACGTGACTGGTGCCCATTGCCTGCCCGGCTGCGTCCTTGTATTCCGTCAGAATACCGAAGTAGTACACCATGCAGGCGGCAATAAGCGCCCAAAGAATGGCAATGAACTTACCCTGCTGAAACAGGTAGGTCTTGCATGTCTCCCAAATGATGTTTGAGACTGAGCTCATGCATTCGTGGACCTGCAAAGCCTTGGTCTGCTGGTATTGCACAATTCCGAATATTGCGCCAATGGCACAGATGGCTATACCGATATACATGAGGGTGAGACCACTGACGCCGCCAAGCCCGCTGAACGTAACCTGACTCAGGTCAGGAATCTTGATATCGGCCTCGCCGGCAACTGCGATGGAACACATGGCTGCCAACATAAACGCGCCCGCAAACAGTCTCTTAAAAATCCTATTCATCTAGCCACCTTTCTTTATTATTTCAGCAAACACACTTCACGACAAAAGGATCATGGACTGTAGCTCGCCACTAATGGGCTTTCAATGACAAATACCTCTCAATGCGGTTTTCCTTTACTGCCACACAGTGGGCATGATGCAAAGTAGACATTGAAGAAGACTCCGAGTTGGTTTAACTTCCATTGAATGAAGCAACACCAAATGAGTATGATTCGATCTGGGTCGAAATGCGCGATATCCGTTTTCGCATGTCTTTGTACCTGTTTCGTCTTAGCAGAGCAGCCTGCAGCCACAAATCAGCCGCCGTCAGTAAAGAGTATTCTGGATTCGGTGTTAGCCCAGATGCCTGGTGAGCCCATCCTGATTACGGGACGACTTGGAGTGCGTGACCGCGGGCAATCTGTCCTGATCGCCTACAATGTGGAGATTAGCCTCCATATCAGTGGTGGATCTCTGTCGGGCAGCTACGCTCTGTATGACTCGAAAGGCCCTAGCCTGGAGCAGTTCCGGGTATCGCGGGAAGCCGGCCAGAAGCCCAGATACGAGTATTTTGCCGGCAATCCTCTGGTTGCTGCTGCCCCGCCCGATGTTTTTTCCAGAATCCGCGATACAGGAGTGACATGGGCGGACCTCTCGCTACCTTTCTTGTGGTGGCGCAAAGGAACTCTTGCCGGTAGCGCTTCCGTCAGGGGGCGTGACTGTTTTGTCATCGACGTCGAACCTGCGGCAGAGGACGGCGAGACAAGTCGTGCCATGGCTATCAGGGTATGGATCGACAAGGAGTACCGGATGCTTCTACAGGCTGAGGAATACGGCACCGGAAGCAAGATGCTCCGACGGCTCTCAATAGAGAGCTTCAAGAAGATCAACAACGTGTGGATGATCAAAGATATCATTGTGGCAGGGTCCACGAACCTGCCTTCTGGCTATAAAAGCTTTCTAACAATTCGAGACATGCGCTCCCCCGGGAAGCCAATGTCGGGTATTCAACCTTGACAAATGAACGTACGTTCACATACCATTTCATGTCGGAGGTCAAATTATGCCCAGAAAAACTGACATCAAATCAAAAGTGAACAAGCTTCGTTCGTTCTTCAGGAAAGAAAACCGCCTCCCTGGCTACACCGAAATGATGGTGGTTCTCGACTATAAGTCAAAGAACGCGGTTCATGGTCTTCTGACAAAGCTTGCCGACCTGGGCTATATCAGGAAGACAGGACACAAGATTGCGCCCACTGGCAAGCTGACTGGCGCCATCCGATTGCTCGGTACAGTCCAAGCCGGCTTTCCCTCCCCTGCCGAGGAGGAACTTGTTGATGTGCTCAATCTTGATGAGTTTCTTGTCAGCCGGCCCAACGCCACATTCATGCTCACAGTGTCTGGCGACTCGATGATGGATGCCGGCATCCACCCTGGCGACATTGTCCTCGTCGAGAAAGGCTGCGCTCCCGTCAGTGGTGACATTGTGGTTGCCCAGGTGGACGGAGAGTGGACAATGAAGTACTACGTGAAGGATCAGGAGACAATCCGGCTTGAGCCTGCCAACAAGAAATACAGTCCTATTGTGCCCAGGCACTCGCTGGTCATCGGTGGAGTAGTTCGAAGTCTCGTAAGAAAATACAGCTGATAGCTCAATCGCTTGTCAGTTCTGCACCTGGGCGGAATCCTGCTTTATAAGCCTGACCGTCAGGGGAATGGCCCGCTCAAATCTGCCATCGACTGACAGATTAATTGAATGTTCTCCGGCTGTTTTGAACTGCACGCGTTGCAGATTCATTATCATATTAGCAGCCAGGGATGATTCCGGTCCATGGAATCGCACATGCAGACCCGTATCCAGATCTGGAACTACCGGGTGGCCATCCGCGTCCACAAGACCGACCTTAATCTTGTGTTCGCCCTCCTCGGGCCGGGAAAATCGCATCCTTAAGGCCACAGTACATTGCGGATGCAGAACCGGCAGGTTTCTACCCAGTATGGAATCGAATGCGCCGAGTACATTCAGCTTGCCGGCACTGTCGGTGGCCGCATCACAGATTACAAATACCTCAATATCCATGGGCTACTTCTTGAGGAGTTTTTTGAGTTCGGCAGTGAGCAGCGGAACAACGGTCATAACGTCACCAACAATTCCATACGTAGCCGCCTTGAAAATGGGCGCATCCGGATCCTTGTTGATGGCCACTATTATGTCGGCCGAGGACATGCCGGCCAGATGTTGAATCTGCCCGCTTATTCCACAGGCAAAGTAGATCTTGGGGCACACAGTCTTGCCGGTCTGGCCAACCTGGTGAGAGTAAGGAATCCAGCCTGCATCAACGGCAGCGCGGGAAGCTCCAACTGCGGCTCCGAGAACATCCGCCATATCGCGTATGACTGCAAAATTCTCCGGCTTTTGAAGTCCGCGACCACCCGAAACAATAATATTGGCCTCTGCGATGTTGACAGTTACCGACACATCTTTCTCGAACCTGATTCTCTTTGCCCGTGACTGAAGGAGCGCTTCTGCAATCTTCTCAACAAACACACGCCCTTTCCGGGTTGAATCAACGCCGGACTCCTTCATGACCTTGTGTCGCACCGTAGCCATCTGCGGCCTGTGATTAGGTGAAATGATTGCCGCCATGATGTTTCCGCCAAAGGCCGGCCGGGTCTGTACAAGATTCCGGGTCGCAGGGTCGATATCAAGACCGGTGCAGTCTGCCGTAAGACCGACGTGTACCTTAACAGCGACGCGGGAGGCAAGGCTCCGTCCAACGGTGGTTGCGCCGCAAAGGAAGATATTCGGCTTATACTTGTTCACCACCTCGATCAGTACAGCGGCATAGATCTCATCCTGGAAATATTCGAGTTCAGGCCGGTCAATCACATAGACTTTGTCAGCTCCGCGGGCTATCAGGTCCTCTGTCCGGCTCTTGATATCTTTGCCCAGCAGTACTGCGCAGAGATCCATACCGAGATCGTCGGCAAGTTTGCGGCCTTTTCCGAGCAGTTCGTAGGTAATAGTGTTGATCTTGCCTTCGTGATGCTCGGCGAACACCCACACATCACGAAACAGACTGAGATCCTTCTGCTCAGCGGTCTTAGCGACCATTTCTATAGAGTCGAACCGGCAGGCCTGAACACACGCGCCGCAAAGGGTGCACTTTGTGAGATCGATTACTGCGAGCTTATTCTCCAGCACAACAGCTCCGAACGGGCAGGACTTTACACACAGGCTGCATCCAACGCACTTGTCAGCAATTACTTTGATTGGTTCTTGTGTCATTTCATTACCTACTTGGAGGTCGCGATGACCACATCTTTGAGTTTTTCAACAAGAGCACGGACAGCCGCGTCAGCTTCACCTGCAAGAATCTCGCCGCCACCGCGGGGCGGAGGAGTGAAGATCCGCACCACCTTGGTCGGTGAGCCATCCAGGCCAAGCCCCTTGGGATCGCAGTCAAGATCCTTTGCCGCCCATTGAATAAGCTGCGCCTTCTTTGCAGCCATTTTTCCACGAAGGGACGGCAGGCGCGGCTCGTTCAATTCCTTGACAACCGTTAAAATGCATGGCACCGGGCAGGTAATGACTTCTGACCCTTCGTCCAGCATGCGTTCAGCGACAATATGATCCTCGGCAATTTCATGGATCTTCCTGACATAAGTCACCTGGGGAAGATCAAGGTGTGTTGCAATACCGGGCCCTACCTGTGCGGTGTCGCCGTCTGAAGCCTGTTTCCCGCAGATAATAATACCGTAGTCACCGATTTTACGGATGGCCGCCGCAAGGGTATAACTGGTGGCCCAGGTATCACTACCGGCGAAAGCCCTGTCTGAAACAAGAACGCCCTCATCAGCACCCATGGAAATAGCCTCGCGCAGCACGGCGTCGGCCTGAGGCGGACCCATTGTGAGCACCGTAACTTTACCGCCGAGTTTTTCCTTAATCCTTACGGCCTCTTCAATCGCATACATATCAAAAGGATTGACGACAGAAGCCACTCCTGCACGAATAAGGGTATTGGTCTCCGGATTTATCCTGACATTGGTCGTGTCCGGGACCTGCTTGATACACACAACGAGATGCATCTGACTGCCTCCACGCACTTGTTTTCGGAAAGATGCGAGTATTATAGAAACGTCTTCCTGTTGCAAGTAAGAAGCGATAGGAATTGCAGCTTGAGTCCGCGCTGAATACTGTGCATTATGCAGCCGATATTGTGACTGTAAACCTGCAAGTTTGCCTGTTTGCAAAGAGAAGGAACCGTTGTGACGACTAAGACATTGATAGGTGCAGCCGCTTTTCTAGTTTGTATCCAAGTCAGCTCCGCTCCGGCGCAGTCAGCAAAATCATCAACAATCACCGGTGGCATCCGTCAGTACGTCAGTCATCCAGAAGACACGGCGTCTCCGTTCGGGGACGGCGACGTGAGCTATCTTCTTGCTTATGAATACCACGAAGCAAAAGCTTACTGGCAATTCGGCGTCAGCTTCACGCCAAACACCACCATGACGTCAGTGGTACTAAACGCTCAGTCTATAGTGCCGAACATAGAGTCTATCGTAACTCCCCAGATACGCCTGGTGTTTGAAGAGAACCTGCTACTGCTGGGAATAGGCGTGCTCAAGCACTACGTACAAGGCAAGGAAGTCAATCACTGGTCGGATCTCTACTGGGAACTCGAGGCCGGACTGCATGTGCCCTTCTCCTCCACTCTTGAGTTGAGAGGCGTGGCATACTACTCTTTCAGAGAATGGGGTGATGTTGGGGATTTCGACGCAAGCCAGCTGGAGTTTGGCCTTGAAGTCGCCTATAAGTTCTAGTTTTCGCGCCGACAATGCGGGAGTAGGATCTGTATCAGGGGAGTGATCGTGAGACGGTTAATCGGACTCAACTTTCAGACAAACATGAGGCGGTTGCTGGCTTTGCTCCTGGCTGCCGTGCTTATCCCACCGCTCACTGCCGTCTCGGCCGAAAAGCTGCTTACAAGTGCGGTCATAAAAATTTACGTTTCAGTTCAGAACAGGAACTATGCGCTGCCGTGGCAGGCGCTCCCTCCGATGCAGGCCAGCGGCACAGGCTTTGTCATCAGCCGGAAACGAATTCTCACCAATGCACATGTGGTTTCCAATGCGCGCTTCATACAGGTGCAGAAGAATCAGGAGGCCACACTTCATGCGGCACGGGTAAGTTTCATAGGGCACGACTGCGATCTTGCCATCCTGGAAGTTGACGAACCTGATTTCTTTGAAGGCACACGACCCGCGCCTCTTTCTGAAATTCTGCCGCAATTGAATGACGAGGTGTCTGTACTGGGCTATCCGGTCGGCGGCACAAAACTCTCGGTAACCAGAGGAGTCGTCTCCAGGATCGACTATGGTGAGTACAGCCACAGCGGAGTGGACAATCATCTTGTGCTGCAAGTCGATGCCGCCATCAATCCGGGAAACAGCGGCGGGCCTGTATTCTATCAGGGCAAGGTGGTTGGAATGGCGTTTCAGGGCCTCATGCACGCCGACAACATCGGCTATGCGATCCCCATGCCCGTAATTAAGCACTTTCTTGCAGATATTTCCGACGGCACATACAACGGCTATCCGGAGCTTGGTGCGGCCACCCTGTCTATACAAAATCCCGCCCTCGTAAAGGAGTACAAGCTGAAGAACGACTTGATGGGCGTCGTGGTGTACTATCTCGACCCATACGGAGCTGCAGCAAAAGTCTTGAAACCGGGCGATGTATTGATGGCTATCGACAATCATGAGATTCGCAGCGATGGTACGGTACGGCTTGATAATACGACAATGGAGTACCACGAATTGCTGGAACGCAAGCAATGGGGCGAATCCGTAAACTTCCGGATTTGGCGTGGCGGAGCGACAACTAATGCCGTTGTGCCACTGACCAATCCGCGTGATCCTTTTGTGTTCAGGAATCTCTACGACGAGACCCCGGACTGTTTCATTATTGGAGGCCTGGTGTTTTCGCCCTTGACTCGAGAGTACCTCAAGACTCTCGGTCAGGGGGTCGGGACCGGCAATGCGCAACAACTTCTCTACTATTCTCTTTACGCCAAAACGGACAATCTTGCCGCCAACCGCGAGGAGTTTGTGGTTTTAACCGCGCGCCTGCCCCACCCCGTCAACACATACCATCAGCAGTTCATGCACGGTATAGTGGCGATGGCGAACGGAGTGAAAATCGGGAACCTGAAGGATCTCAGAAATGCGATCGCCAAGCCTCAGGACGGCTTCCACGTTCTGAGTTTCGAAGGCATGGAGCACGTACTGGTGATAGATGCCCGGGCCGCGGCGAAGGCAGAAGCAGAAGTTGAACGCCGGTATGGCATTCACAGGACACAACAGGAAATAGAGCCGGAAATTAATTCAAAATAGACCAAACACTCACACATGCCACCCATCAACCAAAGCTATCTTATCTCGCGCACAGTCAAAATTGCGGCAGGAATGCTCGTGTTCATTCTGCTGGTGATTCCGGGCCGGGCTTATCCAGACGACATGGAGAACAGTCTTGTCCGTGTCATGGTAACAAGCCAGGGATTTGACGCATTCATGCCATGGCAGAAGACCGATCCGGCGGTCCGGCAGGGTTATGGTTACCTGATCGGCACCAACAGGGTACTGACGATTGCGCAACTTGTTCGTAATCATACTCTGATTGAGCTTCAAGAGAGCCTTAGCGGTGAAAAATATACCGCTACAGTGGAATTATCTGACAAGGACGCAAACCTTGCCGTACTGAAGATCGCGGATTCTGCCCGGATGCCCCGGCTTGTTCCGCTCGGTCTCGCAGAAAAGGTTCTCAAGGACTCACCTGTCCAGATCGTCCAGTTCAATGACACAGACGGAATTTCACGTAGCTCCGGAACAATCGTCGAGATCTCCGTGGCAGACCTTCCGGCCGGCCTTGGAGGCGTACTTGCCTTCACGGCGCTGGCAGACATGAATGTGAATGGTCAGGGCGCCGTCGTTCTGCACAGTAACAAGGTTGCCGGCCTGATCATGTGGTATGACCACAATACACGCATGGGAACGCTTCTGCCTTATCCGGTTCTCCGGCATTTCATAGACGACATGGCTCAGCCGGTTTACCGTGGTTTTGCGGGCGCGGGATTCTCGTGGGCACCGCTCGTCGACCCAGCCGAGAGGAGATATCTGAAGGTGGACCGCCTCCCCGGCGGGATTGTTGTGCTGAAAGTCAGATCAGGAACTGGAGCTGCCAAGTCGCTGCTGCCTCAAGACGTGATACTTGAATGGGACAACTGCGCGGTTGATAAGCTTGGTTTCTACAAAGACAGCGAATTCGGGCGGCTTGCATTCCCCTACCTGATCAAGGGCCACCGCTATCCCGGCGACCTCGTTAATGCGAAAATCGTTCGAAATGGTGAAATAAAGGCAGTGAGTGTAGAAATGACGAGACGGACGGATGATCAGCTGCTTATTCCCGACAACACATCCGGCGAACAGGCCGCGTATCTTGCCGATGGCGGTTTTCTGATCAGGGAGCTAACCGGCGATTATCTGCGGGCATATGGCGAAGGTTGGAATTCCAGCGCTGACGCAAGGCTTGTACATCTCTACCTCACAAGTGCCGACAAGCCGGAAAGACCCGGTGACCGAGTTGTTATCATGTCTCACGTCCTGCCTGATCCGATCAATGTCAGCTACCAGCACTTGCGAGATCAGGTTATCACACACATTAACGGGGATCCGGTACGAAACATTGATGATGTTTTCACGCTGGTTGAACGGGATAAAGGGCTCAGGAGCTTCCGGCTTCTGTCCATGTCAATAGACATTATCCTCGATCAGGCAACTCTTGAAGAAGCGAACAAGCGAATTATGCGCACCTACCAGATTCCGCACCTGCGTTTCAAGCAAACAGCCAAGGCGAGCGAGGAAGACGATACCAAGCCGGGAAAGAAGTAATGAAAGCATTGATCGGCACTCTGGTGGCTGCGCTGCTTGGCTGCATTCTCATTGTAATGGTAACGCCATTGATCAGACGCGCAATTGTCCTCTTTCAGCTCGCAGAGGCAAAAACAGAAATTGAGCGCGGCAACTTCTCAGCGGCCGAGAACCGACTGGTTCGCTACGAAACATGGGCCCGCTACCATCCCGCCATTCATCAGGACATTTTGAGCCGGTTGATAGAGAGCGAAGTCCGGCTTGGAAAGATTGGTTCGGCAAAGAGAGTGGCCGAGGTCGTCCATCAGGGTTACAATCAGCCCCTGCAGACCGCGCGGAACTCGGGCAGAACCTTTCTTCACGATGGGCCCGACTCGGCTATCAACGCAGCGTATGGAGCCCTCTCGCCCGCCTCGCAGGAATGGAATATCAATATGGGCCGCCTGATATTGCTCGATGAATTATGGAAGCAGGAGCAATACGAACAACTTACAGCAATTGCAAAGAAGATACTTGAAGATGATCCTGCTGATAAGGCCGCGAAAGAGCAGCTTGCAAAGGTGGAAAACCGGCAACGTGCTCCGACTATCATTGAGCACCACAGTGCAGCAACCCCCAAACCGACACGACCGACAGCCTCGCGCCCGCCAATCAGACCGGCCGTCACAATTGTCAAGCCGCCGGAGGCTGCGCCCGGATCTGCCGGAACGTTCGAAGAAGTGTCAGCAATAGAGGATCCGCAGGAGCAAAAACTGCAGGGACTGCGAACAAGGGAAGCCGAACTGATTGCACGCGGCAAGGCACGTCGCAAGACTCTTACAGATAGCCGGCCAGTAACCGAGGTCGAACGGAGCAGGGATTCAGCTCAACTCCGCTATAATGCCTTGCGTGACAGGGCCATGAAGCTCGAAGAGACGATGAATAGTTCCACGGGCCAGAAGCGCAGCGACGTGCTGGAGGAAATGCGTGGCATGAAAGGCCAGATGCTGCGCTGTCAGCAGGAGCTTGAGAAGGCGGAAGAAATTGCAGCGTCTGCGGCGGGCAGACGCACAGCCGCCATAGAAAGTGATCCGGAAATCAAGGCGATTGAAAAAGATCTGGCTGAAGTTCGTAATGAGTTACAAAGTCAGTGAAACGGCTTCTCATACTGGTAGCGTGGTTTTGTACCACGGCATGGTTTGTGCGATTCGAAGCTTTTCCAGGATACTTCACGCATTCCCTGAACGGATACCGTGACATTATCCCCCAGGGCATCGTCGTGAAGGACACATGGATGAGGCTGCTCCTCAAGAACTCTCCTGTGGGATACAGCCATTCACGGATTGAAACCGACGACGACAACGCCATATCCCGCTATCGAGTCGAGAACCTGTTGATGCTCAATCTCAATCTCATGGGGATGCGGGAATCAATCACTGTAAGCACAGACGTCAGGCTGGATGTTTTGTATCGTCTCACATCGTTCCGGATGGCAGCACTGTCCAGGCACAGCTCAACGATTGTCCACGGGAGGCGCAGTACCGGGAATACGTTTGACGTTACAGTCGATGCCGGTGGCGCCAAAGACAGACGATCACTCTCAATACCGGACGATGTTGTGGTCTACTCGCCGGGAATGGATCTCGCCATGAGCCGGATGAAGCCCGGCGAAAGCATGACCACACGCACTCTTGAACCTCTCACCTTGAGTCCGACGCTGGTCACCATTCGTGCATTACCACGTGAAACGATCGAATTCCGGGGAGGCAAAACCAATGTTGCCGTGTTTGCTGTAGAATACATGGGAAGCAGTTCACAATCCTGGATCGGTGACAACAGCACAATTCTCAGGGCGGAGACACTCTTGAAAGATCTGGTCGTTGAGGCATGTGGCGCCGAGGAAGCAATGGCATCGGTGTCTACGGGAGCTGATGCAGAAGATCTTCTCAACGCCCTGGCGGTGCACCCGAACGTCGCCGTCACAAATCCGAGGGAGTGCACCTTGCTGAAACTCCGGGTGCGAGGCGTTTCATCCAAGTCATCAGGAATTCTCAGCAACCGGCAGACCATTGAAGACGAGGCAGACGGGGCATTTCTCCTTACAGTAAGAGCCGCCGGAATACCCGCTACTGTCGCGGCTGTTCCCCCTGGGCCGGAAAGAATGAAAGACTATCTGGGCTCCTCGCCCTTCATTCAAGCAACAGAACCCGATATCGTGAAACTGGCAACCTCGCTGACGGCCGGCAAGACAAACGTGATGGATTCTGCAATCGCCATCTGCAACTGGGTCTACAAGAACATCGAGAAAGTCGCCTCACCTGGCGTGCCGTCAGCGGCTGAAGTACTGCGCACGCGGCGCGGAGACTGCAACGAGCACACATACCTGTTCGTTGCGCTTGCCCGCGCGGCCGGCATACCCGCAAGCGTGAAGATCGGCCTGGCATACTCCGAAGCCTATGAGGCCTTCTGCTATCACGCCTGGCCGGCAGTCTATGCTGGAGACTGGATAGAAATGGACCCTACTTTCGGACAAACTGCGGTGGATGCAGCCCATATCGCCCTTATTGAGGGCGAGTTCGCCGAGCAATTCGCCCTGGCACAGATGGTAGGAAGACTGAATGTCACGGTACTTGCTCAGGAGAGAAAATGATCCATTTACAAAATCTCACAAAGCGATTCGGCGATTTCTACGCGGTCCGGGATCTGTCGTTGGAGATTCCTGCTGGAGAAATATTCTGCTTTCTGGGCCCTAACGGAGCAGGAAAAACAACTACACTGAAGATGCTGACCGGCCTGGTGACCCCCTCGAGTGGAACCATGAGCATTGCCGGTCTGGACGTCCGCAGCAACTCCGTAGCGGTGAAGAAGATAATCGGCTATATTCCAGATACGCCGTTCCTTTACGAAAGGCTCACCCCTGCCGAATTCTTCCGTTTTACGGGAGACCTTTACAACGTGCCAAGGCAACACGTGGATCAGGAGATGGAAGAGGCGTTCGCCATGTTCGATCTGGCACAGCATCGCCATGTGCTGATCAATGACTTGTCACACGGTATGCGACAGCGTCTTGCATACTGTTGCACGTTTCTTCACTCGCCGCAGGCGCTTTTCATTGATGAGCCGCTTGTGGGCCTGGATCCCCACAGCATCCGGATGATCAAGAACCTCCTCATTGAAAAAGCAAAGGCCGGGACTGCCGTGTTTTTAACCACACACATCCTAGCTCTGGCAGAGGACATTGCGCACAGAATCGGAATAATTTCAGCAGGGCGTCTTGTGGCAATTGGTACGATGGCACAATTAACGAAGCAGAGCGGCGTGGACGGTAACCTGGAGGAGATATTCCTGTCACTTACACGACCCGGACAGGCTGGTTCGGCTGCATCCGCCTGACAACGAGAGGCTCGATCTTTATGTCAACAGTGTCGTCATTGATATTGAAAACCCGATTTATGCTGCGCGGTACGGTCCGTGACATGCAACGGCAATCACTTTTCAAGACGGCATTCATAGTGTTCTTCGTTACGGGTCTCGAGGTTGGTCTCTTCATATTGTTCCTTTCAGGATTCGAATTTCTCGGCCGTATGGGTCCCATAGGTTCCATGCTTGTGGGTAATCTTCTATCCCTGTTTTTTCTCGGACTGGGCACCATGCTCGCCCTGTCAAGCATGCTCACTTCGTATGCGACAATCTACCGCTCGCGCGACATACCGTTTCTGCTCGTCAGGCCTTATTCAATTTCCGAGATTGTTGTTCTTAAGTTTCTGGAGTCCTGTCTTCTGTCCTCCTGGGCATTCTTCTTTGTTGTAGTTCCATTCATCAGCGCTTATGCGTGGTCTCAGCATCTCAGTCTTCTGTTTGCCCTGTGGACGCTGCTCTTCTCGATACCGTTTGTCGTACTTTGCTCCGGAATCGGCGCACTGGTCGCGATGCTGTTTGTACGCTGGTCGCCCAGAGGCAATCTACTCCGTTATCTTGTGGTCATGGTGTTTGTGGCCATTGCCATTGCCACGGCGATCACCGTGCGGGACACGAAGCATGCAGACAATCCCAATATGTTTATCCTCTCTTCCCAGCTGATACCGGGCCTTCATCTGGCAGCCTCGCCTTTGCTGCCCAGCTGGTGGACTGCCGAGGGCATTACTTCTTTCGGGAGAGGTGCATGGAACAGGGGCCTGTTTCTTCTGACATTTCTGACGGCAAATGCCCTGATGTTGACCATGCTGGTTGAATTGGTTGGAAAATGGACATTCTTCAATGGCTGGCAAAAGGTCATTGGCGCAGCAGGACGGGTCGTAATCCGGAAGCCTCTTCTGGAGTTGGCGGAACGCGGACTTTTCTTTCTTGCCCATGATGTCCGTGCCATCATTATGAAGGACGCAAGGACTTTTCTCAGAGATCCCATGCAATGGTCGCAATTTCTTATTTTCTTCGGCCTATTGGGTTTCTACTTTTCCAGTTTGAGAACGTTCAGATACGACGAACAGCTGCCGCAGTGGAGAACCGCAATAGCCTTTCTCAATATTTTCAGTGTCTCAACCGTTCTGTGTTCCCTTGCCTCCAGGTTCGTCTATCCTCAGGTGAGCCTCGAAGGGCAAAGCTTCTGGATACTGGGCCTCTCCCCGACGAGCATGGGGAGAATTCTGTTAACCAAGTTCGGTATCGCACTCGCGGGCATGCTGGTCATCAGCGTCTCCCTCATGTTCCTGTCGACTCACATGCTGAGGTTGTCAGCGGACATGCAGCTCTCTGCTATTGCACTGGCGTTTTGTCTGTCCATAGCTGTGTCCGGAATGTCCACCGGGATCGGGGCCGTCTTTCTTGACCTCAAAGAGCGTAACCCTGCGGCAATAGTCTCCGGATTCGGCGGTACACTCAACCTTGTGATGAGCCTTGGGTTCATGCTTCTGACCGAAATCCCGTTTGCTTCATTGTTCTCTCTGCGTGTATGGGAAAAGATAGATGCTCACCATTTTCACAATGGCATTATTCTCGCATACGCATGGCTGTTTGCTCTTACCGCCCTTGCCTCGGTTGTTCCGCTCGTGCTTGGACGCAGATCGCTGCTGTCGCGCGACTATTGACTCTGTATCGCGGTCCCTGCGCGATTCCGCCGCAAGAAGACAGTGCCGCGACTCAACGAGCGGCATCCCCTTCCCGTGACTGAGCTGAGATCTCCCTTGATTCCAGCACTGGTTTATGAGACAAGACCAGCGTCGCGATCGACCTGTCACGTGCTGATACGATCGGGCTGGCGAAGAAGAAGGACTCGCATCTCATGACGAAGGCAACACTTCTGTTACTGGAAGACAAGGTCGGTCGGCGAAGCCAGCTCGGAATGCGGCTGGGACGGCTCGGGTATAACGTTGTCTCCTCGACAGCCACAGAAGCAATCAGAAAGGTCGTCGAGTCTCATCCCGCTCTGGTCCTGATCGATATGGGTCCAGCTCACGCGACGAACATAGCGGAACTTACCGGAGTATTGAAGGCCCGCTTCCGAATCCCTATTATTGTCCTTACCAATCCAGCGGGCAGAACAACGCTGCTTCGTATTGGGCATATATCCTCGCCAGAGTTCATTGTCAGACCCTTCAAGGACCGTGAACTGCAAGAAAGCATTGAGACAATCCTGAAAGATGATCGCAAGAAGACTTCTCCTCTTAAAGACGACTTCTGGCGCCAAGCCGTAGTATGCAGCATGCACGATGCGGTCATTATAACTGAGAAGTCAGGACTGACAGTGTTTCTTAACCCGGCGGCCGAGAAGCTTACCGGCTGGGCGCTTGATGACGCCACGGGACGTCCTCTCTCCGAGATCTTCAAAGCGGTTGGTGTAGAGTCCGGCCAGCCATTCAGCCTGCCCGCCGGGAAGATCAGTCGCAGGCGGCCGGGATGCGTGCCGGAACTTATGATGCTGACCTCAAGAGGGAACGCCACTAAGCATATAGAGGGCTCTGTTGCCGCCTTATCGGGCACGGGAATGAGAACTGTCGGACTGGTACTGGTATTCCGGGACATCACAGAACGTTATCTCATGGCCCGCAGTGCGCTTGCCAGACAGAAGATTGAAGCCATAGGCACGCTTGCGAGCAGCATTGCTCACGACTTCGGCAATATCATCAGTGCAATAGACACCCAGGCAGCCTCGCTGGCAGAGTCTCTGATTCCCAAGACAAAAGCCTACGAAGCCACTGTTAAGATCGTCGAGGCCACAAAGGAAGCAAGGGAGCTTACAGCCCATCTCGCCGACCTGGCCCAGGCCAGCGAACCGCGATCACCCCATGCAACTACCCCCATTTCCATTGCTCAGGTAATAACTGATGCGGCAAAGGTTCTTGATAAGACATTCTCGGATCATCGCATTTCATTTTTTACTGTTCCCGGGACAATGCCTTACATCAAGGCTGACGCCGCCCAACTTCTTGATTTGTTGCTTTGCGTGTTTCATAACTCAGTGGATGCCATGCCGGATGGCGGCACTCTGACTGTACAGGTATCCGTGAAGAAGTTTTCGCACCCGAAACAACGGCTGAATCCTGATGCCCGCAAGGGACACTATGCTATTCTAAGCATCACAGATACCGGACAGGGGATGTCCCGTGAAACCTTGACTCACATTTTTGAGCCTTTCTTCACTACTAAACAGCCTGGGCTCATAAAAGGTCTGGGGATGACAATCGCCCACGCAACCATTCTGGGATGGGGCGGCTGGATAACGGTGCAAAGCGCGCTGAACAGGGGCACAACTGTAAGCTTTCATATTCCCATTGCAGACATTCCCGCGCAGCCGGCCGCCGGAACTCCAATGGGAGGTGAGACTATTCTGGTTGTAGACGACAGCGAGTCCGACCTCGCTCTTTTCCAGGCCATTCTTGAAGAGAGCGGGTACAAGGTTCACACGGCCACAAACAGTGCCCAGGGGGCAAGCATGCTGCATGAGCTGTCTGAAGATATTGATCTGGTGGTTGTAGATCTTATTATGCCGCAGAGCGACGGGCGCGAGCTTTTCCGCAAGATTATCGAACGGGATCCCGATGCAGCTGTAATAATGACTTCAGGGTTCTCCCGTGACTTCGTGCGCTCTCGCCTTGGACAAGGAGGCTGGGGATTTGTACAGAAACCAGTCGAGAAAGTTCAACTTCTGCATGCCGTGTTAAAAGCACTGGAACAACGTATGATTCAGGATGGCGACAGTGTTACCGGAAAACGCGAAGATGATTCCTGGGCAATGCAAAAGAGTTAAAAGGAACTTTGATATGCGAATATCCGCCTTTGCTGCTGCAGTGCTTGCTCTTGCCCTGACATCCGGGTGCGAGAAGGCAACCCCGGCACAAACCGCTGCTACAGGCACAAACCAGCCAGTCGAGCAATCAGGAGTTAGCGCCACGATCGGAACCATGTTGCAATACGATACACTGAAAGCCGGCAGAACAGTACAAGACAGAGCCCGCAAAGCTACCGCCGCGCACAATGAACGGACGAGAGAGGCGACATCCGACGACCTGAAATAAGATCCAGTCGCCTCCGTTCCTGAACCTGCCTCAGCATTTACGCCACACTAGCCTCGTAGCCTGCCTTCGACAGAGCTGCGGCTATGCGTTTGTCAACAGGAACAGCTCCGGGCTGAAACTGGCTGCCGGTAATGATTTCGTACGCCTGAATATAGCGTCTTGCGGCTTCAATCCGCACCTCGTCAGTCAGCTTCGGGGGTGGCCCGTCGCCGCGAAAGCCCTGGCTCACCAGCCATTTCCTGACGTATTCTTTATCTATCTCTCTCTGATCCTTTCCTTCATCAAACAGCTCGCGGTAGGAGTCGGCGAACCAGTATCTCGATGAGTCCGGTGTGTGCACTTCGTCAGACACAACAAGCTCTGAGCCGCGAAGTCCCAGTTCATACTTGGTATCTACCAGAATCAGCCCCTGCTTCTTCGCATGCTCGCGCCCGGCGGCAAACAACCGGAAGCAGATTGCCGCAGCCCTGTCAAACGTATCCCCGTCGATCAGTCCCTCAGAGATGGCTTGCTCCCGCGAAATCGGCCTATCATGCTTCTCAAACTTTGTTGTCGGGGTCAGAATCGGCCTTTCCAACTCCTGATCTTTCCTGAGTCCCTCGGCCAGTTTATTGCCACAGAAATTGCGAATACCCTGCTGGTAGTTATACCAGGCCGATGTCTTAGTCACGCCGGTAATATGGCCGCGCACTATCAGCTCAAGCGCGAGCTGCTTGCATTCGTCAACAATCATGACATTGGGATCCGGAACTGCGATTACATGGTTCGGAGCTATGCAGGCGGTCTTTTCAAACCAGAACGTTGCAAGCTGGTTCAATACCTGACCCTTCAATGGTATTGTTCCTATTATACAGTCAAATGCCGACACGCGATCGCTGGTAACAAGGATCCTCCGATCGTTGAGCTTATAGCTGTCCCGAACCTTGCCTCTGATGACTTCGCCCAATCCCTTGAAGTCCGCTTGTTCCAGTACAGTCCCGAGATATGATCGTATTACGTTTTCAGATATCATGAGACATTTCCCTTGCGTCGCTTTTTTCCTGCTGCCACCATCCAATCCATATCAAACACCATCGGCCGCTCCCTCCAGTTCCGCCCATGCCGTAAAACGTCCAGTCTCCCTTCGCAAAGTGACTTGATTTCACGGGCAAGGACCTGAACCTGCCCCGGCCGCACGCCTTTGCCAAGAACTGCTGCGGCTGTAATCCGGACATTACGCAGACCGAGCATTCCACTGCCTGCGGCTTCATCCCACATGTGCGCCATGGAATCAATGAGCAGAAGCACGCATCTCCGGATTACCATATCGAGACACTCTTTGTCATGGATCACCAATGGCTTAAGATCCAGTATGAGCACGGTACCGGCATTAACCAGTGCGGACTCAGACGCTTTCACCAGTCCTCCACCTACGAGGAGAAGCCTGCTGGCCATGTCTTTTCTGCCTGAACATATCAGAGCTCTGGCAGCCAGTGCCCTGACATGGCTTGAAGCCCGTCCGGCGCAGTTTTCCTCATCCAGAAATGTCTGCACCCCTGCCGCAACCGCACGCATCTCGTAGATCCCGTCTTCATCCATGGGATCACACAGGCTGGCCATTTCCCGCATTATTGTGGGAATAGATCCTGTTCCCGATGAGTCGGCTGTATCGTCTTTGTATATTATCATTCGCGTCCTGCGAGTTCGTCAACCGTCTTTACGAACTGCGTCGCGTCTTTAAACCTTTTGTAAACGGAGGCAAACCGGACATATGCAACCTCATCCAGTTTTTCCAGGCAGTCCATCACCTTCATTCCTATAATCTTACTCGGGACCTCTCGCTCATATTCATTCTCCAGGTCCGAAACTATCCCCTGGACCATGTTCTCGATCTGTTCGGTACTGATGGGTCGCTTCTCACACGCCCTCACGATTCCGCCCGCGAGCTTATTCCGGTCCAACTCTTCATGTCGCCCGTCACGTTTCACGACACGAAGCTTGGTGCGGACAACTTCCTCATAGGTGGTAAAGCGGTGCCCGCAGCCCAGGCACATGCGCCTTCGCCTGATGGTGTCACCCATCCGCGCAGAACGGCTGTCAAGAACCCTGTCATCGAGATGACTGCACCTGGGACAACGCATATAAAATCTCAAAACAATGAATATTATCCGGATGCCAGCTACACATCCAACACACTTCTTGCGGCTGCAATAAGGTCGTCCGGCTTGAGGCTCCTGATCAGCCGTCTTCTGCCAGGCCTGTCCTCGCTGAGAATACGGTCACGCGGTTGCGACCCTGTATCATCAAACAACACTATCGGGATGGATCTGGTGCTCGGCATTTCGCCCAGCATGGCCGCAGCCGCGTCGCCGTTCATTCTTTCCATTACCAGCTTCAGGAGAAGCACGTCAGGTTTCTCCACGATCGCTTTCTCAACAACCTCCGGACCGCTCGATACTGATACAACTTCAAACCCGGCATCAACAAAGGCACGTATCAGTGACTCACGCGGGCCCGCTTCGTCCTCTGCGATGAGAACCTTCCGACCGACCGCGGATGCACGTTTCCCGCCTCCGCCCCCGGCCCGCGCGGAGGTTGATCCGATTATCCTCGTGATTTCATTCAGCAGCGCCACGGGATCACACGGCTTTGCCACGAAACCCGCCACTTCCACATCCTGGAAAAACTTCTCCATGTTCGCCCGGGCGGTAAAGACCATCACAGGCACCTTGGCAACACGCCCTATCTGAGCCTTTGCATTCAGGAAGCCTATCCCGCCCATTCCGGGCATGCTGATATCAAGCATTATCAGATCAGGAACGATTTCAGCCAGCCTGGCGATCCCGGCCTCTCCACTCGACACCGCTTCCACATCATAACCTTCAAAGCGCAGGAAATCTCCCAGAGTTGCCAGTAAGTCTGTATCGTCGTCGACCGCAAGAATCAAATTCTTCTGTTCACTCATGGGTATCGCCCTCATCTTGCATCATGGTATCAGCACCTCTCTGCTCCCTGCGCCAGAACAACCCTCTGCTTTACACAATACGAAAAGAAGACCCGTCACGCAACCCCCAAAAACAGTGAAACTCAGAACTGCTGCTCCTTTCAGAGGTCCTCTTCTCCAGCTGTCGCTGCCGACGCAAGGAAGGCTCGCTCGATGCCATCAAGCAGTTCGTCCTGCTGCCATGGTTTCTTCAGAATTGGTATGGAGAGGCAGGAGAATATCTCCTTCTGTGCAGTGCTCAAGTCGCCGGCCGTGATCACTACAATTGGTATTCGCCGTTTATATTCGCTACCGTGTATCGCGGCAATAGTTCCTGTTCCGTCAGAATCTTGCAGTGGAATATTGACGATCAACAGATCAACATGCTTGTCTCTGACCAGGTCCATTGCTTCTTTGGAGCCGGTCACTGCCGATACATTATAACCAGCAGGAATGAGCTGTTCCATGACTCTTTGTGTCGTAGCGGCATCGGTGCTCAGAACTAGAAGATCTGGCTGGTCGACCAACGGAATGTTTATGCTGACAAGGGTTCCGGCGTTTCTGCCGGGCGGCGGGCTTGCAATCTGGATACTGCCGCTGTGCATCTCGATGATATCCTTTGCAATGGCAAGTCCCAGTCCTGCTCCGTCAGCCTGATCTCCAACCCTGTAGTACCGGTCCGTGACGCTGCTGATAGCGTGAGGAGGTATGCCGACACCTGTGTCTTCAATTCTAACGGAGAGAGTCTGAGACTTGCCTGGGTGTTTCACGAGTGAAATCGTTACGGTTCCTCCGCCGGGAGTGTACTTGATGGCATTACCGATAATGTTGACCAGCACCCTGTTCATCTTCGCAGGATCACAGCAGGTGAACATCGCATCTGCTGCATAGTCGCGGTTCACGGTGACGTGTTTATGCCGGGCACTAAGCTCAAGCGCTGCGATAGCTCTTGCCACAAGCCTGGGGACGGACGCCATGATGCTGGAAAGACGCAGTGTCTTTGTCTCTATCCGTTCCAGATACAGAATATCCTCTACCGTGCTCAGTAATCTCTGGCCTTCACGATTGAATCTCTCCAGATATTGTCTGACCGGCGGCGTAACCGGCCCGACAACTCCAGACAGCAAGTTTGACAATCCATATATTATCGACGTAAGCGGAGTCCTCAGCTCATGGGTCACATTCGATACCAGCAGCGCCCTCGCCCGATCCTGCATCTCAAGCCGGGAAAGCGTTTCCCGCAGTGCTGTTTCCGTTTGCTTATGGACTGTCAGATCACGAATGAAAAGAAACAGTCTCGTCTTGTCGCCATTGTGTATGCGGCTTACGGCAATCTCCCCCGGAAAGCGTGAGCCGTCTTTACGAGTACACGTTGCCTCAAGGAGGACATGCCTGTTCGTATCAAGACCCGTCAGAATAGCTGGCAGGAGATTGGCGTCAGCGATGGCGATGATACTGGCAATGGACATCCGCCTCAGTTCTTCCACGTCATAGAGCAGAACAGCAGCCGCGCTGAGATTGGCATCCGTAACATCTCCTGTGACTGTGCTGATCAGAACTGCGTCGCAGACTGTGTCGAGCAACTGCTGATATGGATTATCGTTTTCAGGCGGCAGAGGAAGAGGGTGTGTGTCCGCATTCAAAGACTTCTGTGCATCAGTCATAGCTTGTCAGTCTTTCCACCTTCGTAAACCGCATCTAGAATCGTTGCGTCAGGCGACAAACCAACGGGCATTCCGGAAATATCAGCCACTTTGCTGATCAGAAGATCGAGACGCTCCGCACTGCTCGCCGCCAGACCGAGCATCGCGGTTTGCTGTGGCGAGAGGGCTCCCAGCATTCCCGATTTCATCGAGTCAACGACACTCATAATAACTGCAAGCGGCTGACGCAACTCCTGCACAATTTCGGCAAGAAATGCCACAATCGCCTTCCTGCTTATGCCCGTCTCCCGCTTACCCCGCCGGCGTTCTTTTACCTTGCGCTTGAATGCCTCTATTTTGTGGTCAGTCTGATCGACAAGCTTTGCGACAGCCTCGCCGACCTGCACCAGCACACGGTCGACATCCGCCGCCGCAATGGCCGTGGGAGCAGAGGCTGTCAAATCGATTTTGCCCATAGCCGCGAGAAGCGACAATGCTTTTGCGAGATCCGTCATCACTTCTGCGCTCGCCATGCCCTCAGCCAACCGATCAGCCGATGCTGCAATATTGTCCCCGACACCGCTTTTGTCCAGAAGATCGTCCCATTCATCAACGGTCAACCCTCGTTCTATCAATCGGCTTTTCAGTCCTGTCTTCTGCACCACATCCAAACCTACAGACTCAATATACCTGAGAATGCGCTTCTCGCTGGTGACGATTGCACTGCGCTTTCGTGCGTATTCACCCGCCAGAGAATCAATCCTTAGTTCATCCTTCATTTCTTCAAGACCCTGTGTCAGCATGGCCTCCGCCCGGGGCGTCTCTCCTCCGTGAGACTTGCGCATATTCTGCAGAAGCGTACCTTCAAGCTGTTCCAGAAATTTGACCAGAGCTCTATTGCCTTTTTGTGTCCGGCTTCCCACCCCCACTGACATGCTGTCGTATAGCCGCCGGACTGCCGCGATTATCTTATCAGGCGATTCTGTCGGATCAGAACCGCCGGGCTGCTTCACGGCCTGCATAACCATTGCTCCAACCTGCTGCACATCGTCTGCGCATGCTTGAAGTTGCTCACTGAGGCCTGGCGATGAAGAATCAACCTCGCCTTTCAGGAACTTGACCACATGCCCGATATCGGCCTTACCGACAACTTCGGACAGTCTGTTTCTTGACACAACCACTTCATCTTCAGTGATCTGCTGGGTGGTTACTCTCTTTGATCGCACGTGCATTAGTCCAACTGTGCTGATCACGACAGCAAATCCGCCTGCAGCCCTCATTTCATCGGGAGTTGCCTGTAACAGTTCGAAAACATTCCCGAGCTCCTTGGCTGTGATTCCGCGGGTCAATGAGAAACTGGCAATAGAGAGGGACGATAATCGTTTTGAAATGGCAGATATGGCCGGAAGTGCCTTCTCCACCCTGACACCGTCTACGAGGAGTTCATCCTCAGCGATGGAGATGTTTATGTCGGCTTTCTCGCGAAGGACTTCGCTGAGAATAGTGAAACAGTTGTTCATTGCCTTGGTTGTTACCGAATGAGACAACCCGTAGATTGCGCTGTGCCCGAAGACCTGTCCCATTCCCTGTACAAACGCGAAACTTCTCTGGGATACGGACAGCTGCGAGTTTCCGGCTTGTTTGTCGGGCACATCAACCATTGCGACTTCTCTCCTGCTACGGACTTGTTGCCACAAGGACTTGACTGTCGATGGCGTTCACATCAGTATCTGACCAAATTGGGACGGTATTGTCATGCACAAATTCATTATACGCGGTGCTCGAGGAAGCATGCCTGTCTGCAGGCGCAACATGCTCAGGCATGGCGGCAATACCACTTGTTTCAGCCTGCAGACAGACAAGGGGCTGATCGTGTTCGATGCCGGGACCGGCATATCCTCGGTGAGCCGTGATCTGGCCGGCTGTTCCGCCATACCACCGATCACGATCATGTTTACACATTTTCATCTTGATCACATTATCGGACTGCCGTCCTTGTCTGCGCTCTACGATTCTCGCACGCAGATAACCTTCATGGGTGATCCGGCTCGCACTGATGACTGGCCGACAACTCTCAGGACATTGTTCGCCAAGCCATACTGGCCGGGCAGTCTGACGGCCTCCGGTACCGGCAGATGCTTTGAGCACCTGCCGCTGGACCGGAACTTCCTTGAAATATATGGTGTGCGGATCTCATGGTGTCCTGTGTCGCACCCGCAGGGCTGCCTATCATATAAGGTCGAATGCGGTGACAGAGTCATCGTTATCGCAACCGACCATGAACACACTCAATCCGACGTTTCCGCTGGATTTCTGAAATTCTGTCACGGCGCTGATATTCTGATCTGCGACGCGATGTATACGCCCGACGAATACATTGAACACCTCGGGTGGGGACACGGCAATTGGCAGATGGGCGTCCACCTCGCCCTTGAGGCAGGTGTAAGCGAGTTGATCCTCACCCATCATGAGACAACCCGGACAGACACCGAGATTGACGAGATCGTCCGGCAATCCAGGCAGTTTTTCCCGGCCACAAAAGCAGCCATGGAGAACATGGTTCTCAGCAGTTCAACCTGATTCCGCAAGCACTGACAGTCTCCACATTACACCTCTTTGAGCACATCGTTACTCCTTGTCTTCACGCCGATACGCGCCGGACCAGTCCCGCCCCGGAGCTGTGCGCAGGAATTCTTTTGCGCGCTGCAGCAGGGTTGCACTTGGCCCATCCGCAGGGTTTTCTCCAAGAATACCCTCGAGGCAGGCTATCGATTCAGCCCATTTCTGATTGAAGTAGAGAGCCAGAGCTTCCTCGTACAACTTTGCCGTTCTCAAGACCTGTTCAGAAACCTCGCCCTTTTTCCCGAGCAATTCATAGATCAGGACGGGCTTACTCTTCCCCTTTACGACTATCTTGTCGAGCAGTCGGGCTTCGATAGCACTACGCGCCCGTTCAAACGTGCTTTCTCCGATAATAGTCCTGGTATCGTAGTCTTTGTTTGCGGGTTCAAGCCGTCGAGCGAGGTTGACCGCATCACCGATTACCGTGTACTGAAATCTATTATCGGACCCCATGTTGCCTGCTGTTACGGTTCCTGTATTGATTCCCATCCGGACGTGAACTTCATGTCCGAACTCCTGCTTGAGGACCGGTCTGAGTTCATCCAGCAGGGCCTGCTGTTCAATTGCCGCCAGACAAGCCTGAACCGCATGATCGTCAGTCGCAAACGGCACGCCCCACTCTGCCATAATCAAATCACCCTCGTACTTGTCCACGTATCCGTTGCGCGCCATTATTATCTTTGTTGTAGGACTCAAATACTGGTTGAGCAGTTCTGATAGACGTCCGGGCTGTAGAGATTCAGAGATTGTGGTAAAACCGGCAATGTCTGAGAAGAACATTGTTGCTTCTGCTTTGAATCCCGTCAGCGAAAAGCTTTCCGGATTGTTCTCGAGATAGCGCAGGACTTCGGTCGAAACCATGGTACCGAACATATTGCGCACATGTCTTTTCTGGCGCTCTTCCTGCCAGAATCTGATCATGGTGAGCACCGGATAGATAATGATTGTGGAAGCAAACAGCTTTACCGGGATAAATACGAAGTGTACCGACTGGAACAACCAGTAACTCACACCCAGAACCAACCCGAGGACAAGGACCATTGCCACGAATGAAAGCAGAGCTTTCCCCCGGTCTATGAGAATTGTCAGGAATACTCCCATGAGTATTATGGTGGCCAGATCAACCCACATATGCCATTCCGGTTGATAGAGAACGTCACCGCTCACAATGTTGTCCACTATCGCTGCATGCACTTCAACGCCGGCGATTTCCGCCTCTTTCTCTGTTGCCAGCGGCGTAGCCCGCCGGTCGTTCAATCCCGCTGCTGACGTACCGACAAACACAATCTTGTTTGAGAACCACTTTGTGTCGAAGTCTGATGAAAGCACCTTCCATGCAGGACTGGATGGGAAGGAACGAATTCCTTTCTCTTCTCCGCTGATGGCGAACGACCTGAAGTTCACAAGCATTCGCCCGTGACGATCCGTCGGAATGACCGCGTCTTTAAGACGTAGCCGCTCCACCCCTTGAAATCCGCACTCGATGCCGATCTTGTCGATACCCATGTCTATCCGGACAGCCTCAACAGCAAGAGATGGATAGAATCTGTTCGCCCCGTATGCTATGAACAAAGGGATCCGTCGCACCACATTGTCCGCGTCTGGAAACGAGTTGAAGAAACCATTGTTTCCTGCCGCTTCACTAAGCCGCGGAATCGAAATGGTCATCTTGCTCGATTTCATCAGAAAGTCGCTGATCTTACCCGTATTGTTATCTGCTTTTGTGTAGAAGTGCTGCCTGTAGTGTGGATCAACCTCAACCACGTTCTCCGTCATGTTTGTGGCCGGATACATGAAACATCCGAGGATCGTACGTTTCTTAGCCTTTGAGAGAGCGCCTGCGAAAAGACTATCGAAGTCCATCAGATTGTCCGGTATTCCATTCAGCTTGATATCAAGGTTGAATCTTGAATTCAGATTAGCCTTCAAGATGTTTGGTGACTGACCGTCCGGCTCTGCGAACGTGATGTCAAATGCAAGCACCGATGCCTTGCCATCAAGCACCTTGCGGGTGAGGTCGGCAAGCAGGTACCGTGGCCATGGGAACTGCCCGTACCTTGCCAGACTTTCCTCATCAATATCTATGAGCACCACACGGTCCGCCTTTGGCGGCACTCTGGCGATCCTCATATATGCATCATAAGTCTTGAGCGAGATTGCGCTGATGAATTCGGGCTCATAAAAGTGAAGTCCGGCGCAGAACAGGGTGAGGAGCAGACCGACAATTATTACGGGAGAAAACTTCTTCATGAGTACTATTGCGAGGCCTCATTAGTTTCCCGGCACAAAACCAAGCTGGGTAGCTGCCTCGTAATCCATTGTCGTGCCGTTGCCTTTGCCGTATTCTTTGGAGCCCGCCTTGTAGAACTTGTCCCCGATGACCCACACTTTTCCGTCGCCTCCGGCCGCGGCAGCACTCTTGCCGGCATCGCTCCCCTGGGCCCCGCCTTTGGCGGGCCCACTGCCGCCCATGGCAGCCGAACCCTTGTTCTTCACAGGAGCACCACCTTTCGTGGCAGCAAGTTCCCACATGGGCTGAGCAACCGATTTGATGGCTTTGCGCTGATCGCGCGGAAGATCCGGGAAGAATTCCAAGTCCGTCTGTTTCTCAATGTCCACAATTGACGCAAGATGCTGACTGATGTTTCCTGATGCGTCCTGTGGAATTCTGAACGCTACCGTCTTGATAGTGTCACCATCTTTTCGTACAACAATCTTATAATACTCACTTGGAATGGCCATCTTCCGCGAGGCGGTTCTCTCCGGGTCTTCCGCAAAAATCGGCCCGGCAATAACCCATACTTCCTTATAGTCCTGCGCCCACTGCCTGATTGCAGCATCGAGTTCGCGCCATACTTTGAACAAGGTCTCACTCTCCCTGGCTGCCGCCACATTTGCGAGTGAGTAGACCTCCTTCTCGCACGCCTGGCCCCGCCCCAGCGCGCTATCATGCGGCAGGAAAAAAAGCGGGATCAGACTGGACTCTTTCAGATCGTCAGGTCCAGGCGCATTCAGACCGGATGCAGTAATCGCAGGATCCGAATACAACTGCTGTCCACCTTTGAGAACCCGGTCCTGTTCGAAATACTCGGACTTCAGATGGTATGCAACCCAGGCAGAACAGCCCAGCTTTGCTCTGTAACCGCAGGAATATCCAAGATGGTTGACGGAGTATCCGCCCACAGGCTTACCAAGAATGACGTGCTCGCTTTCCGCCGCGAACAGCCATGTCGCCACAAAACAGAGAGCTAGAACGCAACACAATCGTCTCATGAAACTGGTCCTCCTTGTCATGGGTTCGGCCTGCCGCAACCGCCACTCGATCACAAAAAGCCAGAATTCAAGTCCGCTCTGATGGAGTCGACGGTACGGTACCAGGACCGTACCAATCCTGCAGATTTAGAGCGATGCTATATGACCGACTTGTTTCTGTCAACGTTGCTCCCGCCGTAATTCCCTGTACAATGCCAGAAGCACATCGCGGCCATCAGCGCATACATAGCGCATCGTCCCACCCATCCGGCTGAAGGTCTTCACGTTGCGCTGATAGTATGATGCACTTGACGGAGGTGGCTCTCTGTCATCTTTCCATTCGCCGCCGGCTTGCAGAAGATCGACAACAACAACAAAATGATCCGTGATGCGTCCACCCTTCTGCATGCAAAGGTTCTGACATAGAGCCAGGGCTTTCTCGAAAATCATGGGCGACATCACTGCAGATCCTACGGAGAGATAAACTCCTCCGTCGAGCCTCGCAACACTATCCGCAAATGCCAGATAGTCCCTCACCCCGGCACGCCCGATCGCCCCTCCATTATTGGCAGGATGGTTATATATGATATCATGGCCGATCATTGGATGCCCGGTAAAGGGAACATTGAGACGATAGGCCGCAGCCTGAATACTATATTGCTTGAACGGGTGAAGCACCTGAAGCTCACCGGCCGCGAGCGATTGACTCTTTATTGTTGCGAGGAGGTCAGCTGCAGCTGCGCTCTGGTCCGGATCAGTTCTGACGTGCTGCACCACGCTGATCAAATCAGACGTGTTCGGAATCTGCAGACTATCAGTTTGTATCAGCTTTCCGACCGACTCACCGTAGCCCAGTCCCTCGTATGCGCCGACGGCGATCGCCAGATTGATTAAATATCCGGTTTCCTGCCAGGCACCAAACCGGCCGCTCTCGATATTGGCTCGCACATCCTCACTTGTTGCGCCCTGATAGGCTATTTCCCAATCGTGGATAACGCCGGCGCCATTGGTGGCAAGATGTGTGACCCAGCCGTCCTCTATCAGTTTACCAAGAACCAGGCCCATCCCGTTTTTTATGGCATGCGCACCGAAGGTCAACATGACCGACTTGCCATTCTTGCGAGCCTTCACAATCCTGGCGACCGTTTCGTGTAGTGTATCCAGCACCTGTGCGGAGAGGCCGCACGGTTCCGCATCCACGGAGACCACGTCCCGTTCGATCATGACCCTGTTGCCACGCTCCTTCAACGGCCAACTCAAGAAACGTCCTCTATCCAGTTCCTGGTGGTGCATGTCGATATCCTCGTTACAGCAAACCGTCAAAAGAGACTGCCACTCCGCGCACACGTTTCTGATGTTGAGTATAGATACCCATGGAAACTGACGGACTATATCGTCGGCCGGTCGTGAAAGAAAGGACCAAAGCACGGTCCACCTCGAAACGCCCGGGGATAGTTGAAAGCGGTTATTGCGGCCAGTCGCGGATACCGATATGATCGTAACTGAACCATGAAAACCTCTGAAGACACAATTGCAGCAATAGCAACGGCCGCTGGCGAGGGCGGAATAAGCGTGATCCGTGTATCGGGCCCTGAAAGTCTGAAAGTGGCGGACAGAGTCTTCCGTTGCAGTGAGCCGCCACCGTCCAGACGAAAAGGCGGCACGTTCGTCCACGGTTATGTAATGGGCCCATCTTCCGACCAGGTCCCGGCTCCCGATATTGATGAGGCGCTTCTTCTGATCTTCAGGGCACCCCACAGCTACACGCGTGAGGATATTGTTGAGATTCAGGGTCACGGCGGCAGTATATCGGCACAGCGCATTCTGCGAAGACTACTGGATTCTGGTGCGCGACTTGCCGAACCCGGCGAGTTCACAAAACGAGCCTTTCTCAATGGACGGATCGATCTCGTCCAAGCGGAAGCCGTGCTGGACCTCATCCGCGCATCTTCAGATCGTGCCGCTACAGCAGCAGTGGAACAACTTAATGGAGCGCTAAGTGATTGGTGCGCAACGAGTTATGCTAATATACTCTCGCTTATTACAGCCCTTGAGGCGGCATTGGACTTTGCTGACGACGAAATGCCGCCACTTCTAATCTCCGAGAAAGCTATTCAGGCAAAAGCCCTTCTCGCGAATTTGATGAATATGCTCTCCACCTGGAACGAAGGCCACATCCTGAGAGATGGCGCATTGACCGTAATCTCAGGTAAACCGAATGTGGGCAAGTCCACTCTCTTCAATGCTCTTCTTGGAGTCGATCGCTCAATAGTCGCCGACTTGCCGGGAACTACTCGCGACACCATCGAGGAGAATCTTCTGCTCGATGGCGTTCTGCTTCGTCTGGTTGATACTGCCGGCCTTCGCTCAACTGACTGTGATGTTGAAAGCCAGGGCGTCCTCCGTGCCAGATCTCAGATTGAAAAAGCCGACCTTCACATTCATGTACTGGATGCATCCCAACAGCTCAGCGATGCAGACAGACTGGAACTAAATAGCCTGCCTCCCGAGAGGACAATAGTAGTTCTCAACAAGGCTGACCTGGGGATGATGATAAGGCCCTCCGATATTGCAAAATACCCCATAATATCGGGGTCTTTGTTAAATAG
>JBAXMA010000002.1:0-49030 GCA_037134535.1 bacterium | reverse complement strand
GACCACCTATGATCGCATGACTGGAACTGGAAGGCAGGCCCAGCCACCACGTTGCAAGATTCCACACGATAGCGCCCAGAAGGGCGCACAAGATGGTATGTGTAGTAACAAAACTGGTATCCACTAAACCTTTGCCGATCGTAGTGGCAACAGAGACACCAACCAGCGCCCCAGCCAGATTAAATGCCGCAGCCATGAGCACCGCCTGCCTCGGCGTCAGCACTTTTGTCGACACAACCGTTGCGATTGAGTTCGCCGAGTCATGAAACCCGTTGATGTATTCAAACACCAGCGCAGCAAATAGTATGAGGAATATGAGACTCACGAACTGCCACCTCCCCCGGGTCAAACTCGACAGATCCAACAGCAAGTGATTAGAACACTAGCAGAGCCTGCAGGAGCAAGCCATCAGAAAAGCATGTCAGACCTCTTTCCGCTTGCATACCTCACCGCAAAAATGTAATACACGCCTCCAATAGATGTGGCCATGCATATAATGATTTGGTATTTTCTGACTGCGGAGGCTTGAGACGGTGCACAAGAAGACAAAAGTAATAACCAAACTGATACTTGAGTCAGCGAAGCGGGCCCGCAATGAAACTGGTACCGAACCGGATTCCACGGTTGTTACTTCAGTCGAATGGCCGGTTCATTGCACCGTCGGACCAGGGCTTGAAGGTGCCATCGCCTGCGCCACAAAGGTCGGATTCGTAAATGGATCAAAGGGCGCCCTCTGCTACCGTGGCTACGACATATTTGATCTCTGCGCTTATTCAACTTTCGAAGAAGTCTGCTACCTCCTGCTGAACGGAAACCTCCCCACTGAAAGGCAGCTCAAGGACTTCAAGCAGAGCCTGATAGGATACCGGAGCATCCCGGACACCCTCCGCCACCTCATGACATTCCCTGTCGAGGAAATGTCCACCATGGGCGCTCTCCGGCTCGGAACAAACCTGATGCGCTACAAGCTGACCGAACTGGATCCGGACGCTGGCAAAGCCGAGGAGGGACGGTTCATAGGTTCTGACGAAGATTCCATCGCCATGGAGACAGTGCCAAAGGGCGAGGAGCACGCCATCTATGAATTCAACGGGGAAGACATCTCTTCAAGAATAGTCGAGGCAAGCTACCGCTTGATCGCCGGCCTCCCGTCAATTGCGGCCTGTATCGCGCGGACACGCAATGAACGCCTCCCACTGGCGCCAGATCCCAAGCTCAGCCATGCTGCAAACTTTCTGTATATGATGTCGGGGCGACTCCCGACACCCGAGGAAGAAAGAGTGATGGATGTGTGCCTGATCCTTCATGCCGATCACGGCATGAACGCCAGCACATTCGCAGCACTGGTGGTTGCCTCAACGCTGTCCGACATCTACTCGTCAGTAGGTGCCGGGATCGGAGCTTTGACTGGTCCATTGCACGGCGGCGCAAATGAACAGGTACTCCGCATGCTGAAGCAGATAGGCTCACCGAAGGATGTTAAGGCCTGGTTCGAAAAAGCGCGCAGCAAGAAGTCCAGAGTTATGGGCATGGGACACCGCGTGTACAAGGTCTACGATCCCCGGGCAAGGATACTCAGTCCGCTCGCTCAGCACTTATGCAAGCGCAACACCGACTCGTGGCGGCTTTACAAAACAGCCATCGGCCTGGAAAAAGAAGTCATTGCCAACCTAGGGAAAAAGGGAATTTTCCCGAATGTGGATTTCTATTCCGGTCTGGTATACAGCGCGCTTGGTATTCCCGATGCAATGTTCACCCCGATTTTCGCCGTAAGCCGTGTTTCAGGATGGACTTCGCGAATCATGGAATACATGAGACACAACAGGATATTCCGGCCCCGGGCGATGTACAGCGGTGCTGTCGGCCGCGTCTACACTCCACTCCGCGCCCGCGGGGAAGACGCCAAGTAGCTGAAATCCTGATGCCTCAGAACATATCCCGGCCCCTTATCTGATCCGGTGCAATAGATACGCCCCAAGTGTAATCGAGACAAGAGCAGGGACCCACATAATCAGGTCCGGCCTCACTTCGGGATGTGTCGCCAGCGAATCCACCAGCAGAATACACAGGTAGAAACTGAACACTATCAGTAAACTGATCACAATGCCTGCGGTCGACGAGGATCGCCTGGTGGTGATACCCAGGGGAATACCCAGCAGCACAAACGCAAGACAGGAGAGAGAAAGCACGATACGCTGATTCAACTCCACCGCCAGCGACATCCTGTATGTCGGCCCATTCCCGGCGTTCAGAATGTCTTCAAGCAGTTCACCTGCTGTGCGATCTGCCATTCGCTTCCTGTACTCGGTAGAAGCAATAGCACCAAGATCTATTACATTTGTGCAGGCGCCGGCTATCAACACAGCTCCGGGCCGGTCTTTGACAAAAGGATTCACAGTCACACCTCCGCTGAGCACCATCGTCATCTTCTTTCCATCACCATCCATCTCGACGACACCCTTACCAGCCCTGGTCTCCTGCGCAAATCTGCCCGGTCTATCGTCGTAGATGATCACATCACTCACCCGGAAGCTGTGAGGGTCCTTATCCGCAACACATTCGCCTACGTATACGGCATAGCCGGGGATGTCGTACACAAACCGGCCCGGCGTCAGTAACGCGCGCGCTATCTCCCCACGGTGCTCTTGAATGGTTTTCCTGTGCAGGAAGTGCATTTTGGCAACCAGTTCCGTGTTTATGTAGAGACATAGACACGACAGCATCACTGCAAACATCACCGGCCTTGACACTATTTGCCAGATGCTGATTCCGCAGGCCTTCATTGCAGATATCTCGCCATCAGCAGACAGCCGCTCAAACACCAGCAAACTTGCAGTGACCGAACTGATTGGTATCGAAAACGGCAGGACCATGGGAATTGCAGACAGGAAAATTATCGCTATCGGTCGCCATGGAAAATCGCGGGCGAGCTTGTCGGAAATCTGGGACATGGTTCCCAGGCACATGACAAACGTCACCACCATGAGTGTAATCATGAAAGTGGTCACGAAATTCGTCAGTACGTATCTGTTCAGAAGTCGCACAACGAAAAAGTAGCCGACGTTCCGTTCCTCATGCAATCATATTCCGGAAATACTGCAGTGAAACCAGCTTGACGGAATGCAAAACACTGCGCTACTGTTGGAAATTATGCGACTTATCTACTGTTTACTCGCTTTGATGGCTACCACCTCCACTTCCTATGTTCTTGCTGCCGACAGCTCAAAACCAGCTGCCCCCGAAAAGAAGCTTCCAAGCATGTTTGCACAGCCGAAAAAGAAGACATCTGCAGACCAACTGGCTTATGCTGCATCGCTCAGGGATACCGGCAAGAACCAGGAAGCTGCGCGACAATACAGTGCGCTGGTGCACAAATGGTCCTCCTCTCCGGAAGCTCCGACCGCCCAACTGGAATACGCTCGCCTTCTGGAAAAAAAGGGTGATTATGCTGACGCTTTCGAGGAGTACGAATACCTCATCCATAACTACACCGGAAGTTTCCAGTACTCCGACATCCTCGAAAGCGAGTTCCGGATTGCAAACTGTATAATGACAACGCGATTGAAGTTTCTGGGCATATTACCGGGCTCCGCCGGGTACGAAACAGCCCTGCCGCTCTTTGAAAAGATCGTCCTGAATGGACCGGAGTGGAGCGGAACTCCTCAGGCGCAGTTCAATATCGGATGGATCAATGAGCAGATCAAATCTTACGATCTCGCCGCAGCCGCATACGAAATGGTCCAGCAGAATTATCCTAAGAGTAAATTCGCCGCGACCGCAGCCTTCAGGCAGGGTGCCTGTCTTTACCAGATTTCGAGGGAGCGACCGAATGAAGAACGCAGCCTTCAGGTCCTCAGGACGCACTTGCAAAAGATTCTGCGCAACTATCCGGACCATGAACTGGCTAGTGAAGCTGCCGCATACCTTGATGAAGTGAGCCGGCAACTGGCCGACATTACCTACGATCGCGCACTCTTCTATGACAAGGGTGCTTCACCAAAGGCCGCTCTCATCGCGTATACAGACTTCGTCAGAAAGTTTCCTGATTCAGCGAAGGCTAAACGTGCCAGGATCCGTATCGAACAACTCGAGACCGGAACCGGTAAAATACCTGCTTCTCAACCCGACGCCAAGCTGCGTGCCGCAACGCAACAAAAGCCACGACCGCACGCAGCCATCTCCGGCCAGAAGGAGAAATAGCGTGTTGTCAAAAGTGGTCGTATTTTCGGGCATTTCAGCCATTGTTATCGGACTGACCGGCTGCTTCGGTTATCAGCTGGGAACCAGTTTGCCCCCAAATATCACATCGGTGTATGTAAGACCTTTCGATAACCGGTCTGGCGAGCCAGATGTGGAAACAGCCGTAACCAGCGCTACCGTTCGTGAATTTCAGAAGGACGGAAGCCTGCGTATGGCGAATGCGGAAGAAGCTGATGTGATAGTCGAGGCATCTGTGACCAGGGTCACGCTGGAACCCCTGCGTTACTCAAAAGACAGAGCCACCGAGACCACGGAATTCCGCCTTCTCATCACCGCGAATGTGGCACTAAAGGACAGAAAGACTGGAAAAGTGCTCTCAACTCATCCCGGGCTTACTGGCAAGAACACCTTCGTACCTGCAGGCGATCTCTCAAGCGCAAAACGACTGGCAATCCCTACTGCTGCACAAGACCTGGCTCACAGAGTAGTAGCTGCTGTCGTAGAAGCCTGGTGAGCGGAACTCTTCCGAATGAACTTTGCAGCTCTGGATTTCTTGCGACAGGCAGTATTTGTCTTGATTACGCCCTTCTTCGCGGCCTTGTCCACGACCGAGAAAAAGGCACTCAATGCCTGGGCTTTCTTCTTATCATCGCCACTTTCAGAAGCCGCAATAACTACCTTCTTCGCCTTGCTGATAGTGCTTCGAATCGCCCTGTTGGTCAGGCGGGCCACTTCAGAGGTCTGCATCCGTTTCGCCGCGCTCTTGGTGTGAGGCATCTCTCTTAACTCCTTTAGATGTTGTCTGATGTCTTCAAAAGTGGTGGAATAGTAGCTTGTGGGGCCTCCAAGTCAACATGAATATGGCCCACACGCAATGTCTCTTGTTCACGCAGGCAAGGAACAGAGACCATACAGGTGCACGGGCTCAGATGAACCACGCCCCTTCCGCACGAGAGAGAAGCTGTGAAATAGTCGGACAAGAGCGGCCGACCACGGGAACATTACGACATGAAGAGACTGCTGGTCTACCTTTTGCTTTTTCCGAGCGGAATAGCCCTGCTGCCATTCTGCGCTGCAGCCACCTGGGCAGTAGCCTCTCTCGTCAGTCCCTTGCAACCCGACTCCATTCTGGCACTTCCCATCTCGGCTTGGGCGATTGCCTGCGGGTCCGGACTCTGGCTGATCATCTATTTTGCGCTGCCACGCCCTGTCCGGACCTACGTTCTGGCTCACGAATTAACTCATGCCCTATGGGCCTCTCTCATGGGTGCAAAGGTTGGGCGCATAACGCTCGCAAAGGAGGGCGGCAGCGTCGTTCTCTCGAAAAGCAATGTTCTGATCACCCTTGCACCCTATTTCTTCCCTTTGTATACGGTCATTGTGATAATCGTGTATGCGCTGCTATCAATTCTCATCGATACAAGCGAATACGAGTGGGTCTGGCTCTTTCTGGTCGGTCTTACATGGGCATTCCATATCACGTTCACTATCAGTGCCTTGCTTGAACACCAGACAGATCTTCTTGAGTACGGTCATGTGTTTTCTCTCGCGTTTATCTATTTATTCAATATTCTGATGGTTGGAGCTTGGGTAGTGTCCGTTACGACAGCCACATGGGCGACGTTCGCCAGCCTGCTTCTTGACCACTCCAGAGCCGTTTGGACCTTCATAATGGAACTATTCTTCTAAAAAGATGCGGCGGATACAATAATCAAGCAGGCTGGATCGTTATATCTCTTGTGAAGGAGCTTCGTCATGGAATCAGTGGCAGTCGGGGAATGTGACGAAGTTCTATTGGCGTCATACAGAAAGGGAAACACTGAGGCACTGTCAATACTGGTAGATCGCTACCAAAACAGGCTATTCTCATTCATAATCAATATGGCCGGTCGGCCCGATGAGGCTGACGAAATATTTCAGGAAGTGTGGTTCCGCGCCATCGACAAGATAGACACATACAGGGAGAAGAATTTTCTGGCATGGCTAACACGTATTGCGCACAACTTAGTGATCGACCGATGGCGCGGGAAAAAGGTTGTTGTCAGCCTTGATGCGACAGAAGATGAGGGCGGGTTGGATTTGTCTGAAAAGCTTTCGGGGCCGGAATTGACCCCGGCAGAACAAGCTGAATCCAATGATATGGTGAAGCGCATTCTGGACACAGTGGCCGCATTGCCCGTTGAACAGAGGGAAGTTTTTCTACTGCGGGCGAAAGCGGACCTGTCATTCAAAGAAATCGCGGTAATACAGGGAGTCTCAATCAACACTGCTCTGGCACGAATGCAGTACAGTCTGACAAAGTTGCGCCAGTTGCTCGTTGAAGAGAATCAGCCACAGTAGGAGAATAAAGAATGAACTGCGACTCAGCACAACATGACATTCTGCTTGATCAAGCCGGCGAATTGTCCACCGCCAAGTCGCATGAACTGCAGAAGCACTTGATGGAATGCCCGGCCTGTCGTCGTTACAAGATCAGCACGGATAGTGTAGTCGATCTCGCGAGGCATGCCCTGCCAAATTCAGGGCCATCTCCTGAGTCAAGAGAGAGAATCATGGCCGCTGCAAGGCGTCATGCAGCCGGAAGGCCAACCCTTTTCTTTAACTACTTCACAACCTCGCGATTCCTGGCAGCTGCGGCCGGTTTTATCATTGTTGCAGCAGTCAGCTGCCTGCTGGTCGGAACTCACAGGCAGAATGATACTGCACTGAGAGTATCTGAAATGAGCACTATCGTTGCCATGGTAACAGAAGAAGGCACCGTGGCGATCGAGACAACATCACATGGCAGCACACAACCAGATCTACGCGTCCTTGCCAGACAAATACTGCGGGTCGAAGGTCTTTTGGTGGAAGAAGTGGTCGAGGAAGAAGAAATCACTCCCGACGAGGATGCTCCGCCCAGAGATCTTCAATCGCATAGTACTTTCGACTCTCAGCCAGCAGAATGTGCGTGACCACATCAACGTAGTCCAGAACAAGCCAACCTGATTCCGCCTTCTCTGCCTTACGATAACACATCGTGCCAAGCTTCTTCAGTTGTATCTGTACTTCGTCGGACATCGCTCGAAGGTGTGGCGCATTGTGCCCTGAGACTACGACGAAGTAATCCGTCACGGTCGACTCTTCGCGGACATCCACTATGAGTGGATCAAGGCCCTGCTTTTCTTCAAGGATTTCGACGATTTTTTTAGCAAGCGAGAATGCAATCGAAGGTGGCACCTTCCTGCTTCGAGCCTTCTCGGCCCCTGCGGCCACTGCAATACTCGTTCGCTCGCGCGTTCTGCCTGCTGCTTTCTTCTTTGTTTTAATTTTCATTTGCTCCCATGGCGGCTTATTGCTGCCTGTTAACCGGCGTACAGTCGATGCTCCGAAATATACATTTCCACCGCCGGGTGAACAAGATAGCGGATACTCAATCCCTCGGCTATCCTGTGCCGTATTTCCGACGAGGAGATCTCGACACGGTGACCTCTTGTCATGTCTGCCAGAATCTTCTCACGCCACGGCGACTTTAGACGCAGCATGTCTTTTGCATCCTTTACATCAAAATTTCCCGGCCGCTCAAAGACTCTGAATTCGCAGAGATCGAGAATATCGTAAATATCTTTCCAAAGATGCAGTTCCACCAGACTGTCTGAACCGGCTATGAAGCAGATTGTGGCCTCAGGATGCAAACTATGGATCTCGCGAACCGTATCAATTGCGTAAGAGTTCCCACCGCGCTTAAGCTCAATATCTGACACGACAAAACGCTCATCGCCCTCAATTGCAGCCTCCAACATTGCGAGCCTGTGCCGGGCCGGAATAAGTGTGCAACATTTCTTATGAGGCGGGGTCGCGCACGGCACAAAGATCACATGAGTGAGACCCAGTTGCTCGAAAGCGTCCTGCGCAAGCACCATGTGTCCAAGGTGAAACGGGTTGAATGTCCCGCCCAGAATGCCCACGCGGCCTGACAAGCCAGAATTCATCAGTCAGCACCACCACTCTCCCGGCATCTGCCGGCCATACACGAAATATACCAGCCTCACGACTGCACATATGGTACCCCGGGCGCGAATTGAACGCGCGACCTACGGTTTAGGAAACCGTTGCTCTATCCAACTGAGCTACCGGGGCCTGAAAAACAAGTCTTCCTGTGTCCCGATCGGCAGAACAAGGAGCAGGAAAGTTACAAACACCAGTCACGCCCCACCTTCCACATGAATTGCGCGCAGAATTGCATGCGCATGGACGGAGTAACGCGAGGATGGCTCACTATTCCCTTATGCACTCAATCACAAAGCCATCAACGGAGGTCAGCGTCAGCCTGTCCGCGTACTGCCTGTACTGAAACACATCACTGTAGTTTTTGGAAAACATCGATACTGTCAGAGTAGTGCCTTCTGTATGCCACGATCCAACTCCCGAATACTTCGCATACGGGTAGTGCCCAGACACCGTTGCTCCATCAAATACCACCGCTCCGTCAACATTGAAGGTCACCCGGAAGTATGGATAGAAAGCCGCAGTGGCCTCCCGCCAGTTCCCGATAATATGCTGATCAAGTCCCCATGGTTCTTCATCACAGCCCACAAGACCAGCCATGGCCGATATCACCACAAGTGTCGCTAAGAATCTTTTCATTTGGCATCCTCTCAATTTACAAGCCCTGCCACGGCCAACCCCAAACCCGAGCTAACGTACAAGCTCCGAGCTGATTGTGTCAAACAAAAGAATGACCGGCCTTGAGGGCACTTTTAAGCCACATGGGGGTATTACACAAAACAAACCATGTGCTTCAGCGCGGGAATCCGCCGCCGGGTCGACATCAACAGCGCCGGGTCGAGTTCTGCGGTGAGGATTGCCTCCTTGCTTCCTCCCTCACAAAGCACTTCCCCCCATGGCCCTACACACATACTGTGCCCGTGACTGGCTACGCCGATCGCGTCATTCTCGCCACACTGGTTCGGCGCCACAATGAAACATTGATTCTCAATCGCACGGGCCCGCAATAATACTTCCCAATGATCCCGCCCTGTCCGCTGAGTAAAGTTGGAGGGAAGAAACAGCAGACCGGCTCCGCGTGCCGCGTAGTGCCGGAAAAGCTCAGGGAACCGCAGGTCGTAACAGATGCCAAGGCCCGCTGACCAGCCTTCAATGTCCGCCATGACCGGCTTTTCGCCGGCACTGTAAGCATCGGATTCCCGAATGTGCTGCCCGCTCTCCAGATGTGCCTCAAATAAATGAATCTTACGATAAGTAGCCCTGACCTTGCCCCGCCGGTCCAGCAGAACACTGGTATTGTAGGCTCGTCGGCCAACCTTCTCAATAATACTGCCAGCAAGAATCCAGGCCGACATCCGCCTCGCAAGCTCGGAGACCATTCCAATGACCGGGCCATTCACGGGTTGCGCCGCCTTCTTGTAGGCCTCACAAGAGCCCCTCACCGAAAAGACCTCCGGCAGGGCAATGATGTCTGCGACGCGAACGCTTGCCATAAGTTTTGTCAGATTTCTCATATTCCTGTCCACGTCCGGGCCAGCCTTGGTCTGAATAATGGCAATACGCAGTTTCTTCATGAATCACTCCAATCTTCTTCGAAATCGCATCGCGGCAACCGAGAATATTCCAACTCCAATCACCAGCAGGACAAGCGCATCCGGCCACAGCTCAGCCATCCCGGCACCTTTAAGAAAGATGCCTCTGACAATCGTAAGATAGTACTTCAGCGGAAGTACCTGGGCTGCGCAACGAATCGCATACGGCATGTTCTCCACCGGAAAAATGAATCCTGAGAGAAGCACAAACGGCATCATAATGAAGAATGCGGAGACGAGCATTGCCTGTTGTTGTGTACGCGCAAGCGTGGACACCAGCAGTCCAAGCCCCGTCGTCGTAAGAAGAAACAGGCCTGAGAGCGCATAAATCAGAAGAAAGCTCCCCCTGAACGGCACCTCAAAGATGTACAGCATCACCGGTAAGGCGAGCGTGATTTCAACGAATCCGATCACAACAAAAGGCAGGAGTTTGCCCGCAATGAGCTCACCTCCCCGCAAAGGCGTCACTATGATCTGCTCCATTGTACCCTGCTCGCGTTCTTTGACGAGAGCCATCGCGCTGACGATCATGGTCGTAACAAGCAGAAGAACGCCCATGACACCCGGGACCATATAGAACCTGGACGTCAACTCAGGATTGTACCAAACTCGAGTTTCCGCAGTAACTGAGGGCAGCCTGAAACTCGCAGGAAGCTCGCTCGCGGCCGGGCGGCCGGCAGATCCCATCTGCACGGAATTCTGGTTTACATACCTGATGCTTATGAGCGCATCCATCTGTTTGCGCACCAGTTCCGACGAATACTGTCGAACCGCTTTGCTTATATAGTTGAGGCCGTGCACTGCAAAATTACTGTCAGATCCGTCCACAAGGACTTGTATCGGGGATTGTTCATTGCGGAAAATATGAGCACTGAACCCCGGCGGAATTACGACAACAAGACCCGCCCTGCCGGAAACCAGCGCTCCTGCATCATCTGTCCCGGGCCCGTCAAGAAATGACGTTTTGAAGTAACCGGAGGAGCCCAGCGCTCTGACAAATTCACGACTATGAAAAGAGCGGTCATTATCCCTTATTGCCAGTGCAATATCCTTCACTTCAGTCGTTGCAGCGTAGCCGAGCACGATAAGCTGGATGAAAGGCGCAACGAGAAGGATCCCGAACAGCCGCTTGTCTCTGAGCGTCTGTGTCAGTTCCTTGCGCAATAGACATTTTATCCTGTGGATTGAGGCTCTCAACGGGTTCTACACTGCCTTCCTTGTGGTCCGTACGGCAATAATGGTAAAGATTAATCCGAGGAGCAGCATGCACGCGAAATCGCGCCAGACCACCTCGAATGATGCGCCCTTTAGAATTATTTCTCGAAGCGAAGATACAAAGAACCTGGGCACCACTATATATGTGACCACCTGTATTGGAACAGGCATGTTATGAATTGGAAATATCAATCCTGACAGGAGAATGGACGGCAGGAGCGACGTGGTAACAGCCACCGTGAATGCCGTCTGCTGGGACCTCGTAACCGAGGAAATGAGTATTCCCCAGCCGAGTGCGGCAAAAAGGAAGACCAGCGTCATACAGCCCAGAAGCAGGAATGATCCCTGCACCCGGATGTCGAACAGTATCCGCCCCATTATAAGAATAAGGACCATTGTCACGAAGCCGATTACCACGTACGGCAAGGTCTTGCCCAACACCAGCTCAGCCGGCTTTACAGGCGAGACCATTATCTGCTCTATGGTCTCATGCTCCTTTTCCCTGACAATTGACAGGCATGTCGTAATCGCTGCGGACAGCATGAGTAACATTGCAATCAGTCCCGGCACGAGAAACTTGGCACTGTTCAATTCCGGATTGAACCAGATCCGTGGCTCCGGAACCACAACGGGAAGCGATCCCGCGACACCAGCTCGCTGTAGAAAGTCCACCCGGAGCTGGCGGGTGGTGCGATCGACCAACGCGTCAAGATAGCCAGCTGCTGCTGCTGCCGCATTCGCCTCGGCCCCGTCCACCAGAAGCTGCACCCCCACCTCTTCACCACGTGCAAGACGTGAAGAGTAACCCCTCGGCACCATCAGCACAGCACGCACTTCCCCCCGGCAAAGGAGACCATCAGCTTGAGACGGGCGCGAGATTTCGTACTTACGATTGAAATAGGGATTTTGAAAAAGGCTATCAAGGAAAACACGGCTTCCCTGCGTGCGATCACCATCGAGCACAGCCAGCGGTATGTGCTTCACGTCAAAAGACAGCGCATAGCCGTAAAGAACCAGCAGGCACGCGGGGACCACGATCAACATGCCAAGCGACAACGGATCTCGCCCGATCTGACGGAATTCCTTCTTCAAGATGGCCAGAAACCTGTTCACGAAGCCACCGGCTTGCCCGCACCCGATGGTGCAATTGATTGCTGCTGCACTATGCGTACAAAAGCGTCTTCAAGTGTCACATCAGCACGGCGTATCGACTGGACTTCCACAGCCAGACTGGTAACAGCCCTGGTCAGGTTCGGTTCATCGTAGTAACCACGTCTGCAGAAGATGTGGAGCCGGTCACCGAAATATGCGATTGAAACAACTCCTGGCAGGGTTTCCGCCGCCTGTCTGGCTTTGCGGAGAGAGAGACTGGCCAACTCAAAGAGGTCCTCATCCACTGCTTCACTCTTGATTGCCGCCGGCGTATCGAGCGCTACCAGTACGCCGCCGCTGACAAGGCCAATCCGGCTGCAGAACTCCGCTTCGTCCATGAAATGAGTCGTGATAAGCACCGTAACGCCTCTCGAAACCATGTCGTGGATCAAGTCCCAGAAGTGCCTCCTTGAAATTGGATCAACACCACTAGTGGGTTCATCGAGAAACAATATCTGAGGTTCGTGCAGAATCGCACATCCAAGGGCAAGACTCTGCTGCGTTGCCCCGGAGAGAAAGCCGGCCAACTGACCCTCCTTGCCGCCAAGACCGGCCATGGCAATAACTGCTTTCATCCGCTCACGCAGGCGCACACCTTCAAGACCATACACTCCACCAAAGAATTCAATGTTCTCAGCCACTGTCAGATCTTTGTACAGGCTGAATTTCTGGGACATGTAGCCAAGATTCTGCCGGATCTTCTCAGGTTCCCTGTTAATGTCAAAACCGCCCACCCGCGCAGTACCAGACGTTGACTCCAGCAGCCCGCATAGCATCCGGATTGTCGTTGACTTGCCCGCCCCGTTCGGCCCAAGAAGGCCGAATATCTCTCCCCGTCCGACACTGAAGGTGATCCGGTCAGCAGCAGTGAAAGAGCCGAACTTCTTCGTCAATCCTTCTGCGTGAATTGCTGCGTTATTACTTTCAAAAGGCTTCATTGCTCTTATTCCAGGCTCTCGGTCTATCGTGCTCCCTGCCGGTTTACCCGGCAGGAGCCTGAATTCCCGCTTCGGCGGGACAAGCCCGCCGGGAGTGACTCCCCAAAAAATAACTTATCTTTGTGCCATTCCAGTCTGTCCCGTGGCATGCGACAGGGCTGCACGAGCCAGTATCACATCAGCGCGTGCCACTACTGCCTCAAACTGCACTTCTGTCAGCCTGGCATGCGCATCCAATACTTCTGCATGTCTGGCAACCCCGTTCTTCCAGAGATCCCTGGCGGCATCCAGACTGAGGCTGGCGCTTTTCAGCGCTTTTGACGACAGTGCAACACGTTCCAGTGCATCCCGCAGAGCTATGCAATTCTCCCTGACCTCAAGAGTAATCTGCTCTTCCTGCTGCCTAAGTCTCAGTTTAGCCTGCGCGATTCGCGAATCGGCCTCTTCTGCTTTTGCCTGCGTGAAGCCCCAATCAAAGATGTTCCACGAAACCGAGACTCCTACAAAGGCATCACCTTTCCATTCATCAACTGGTGGAATATTGAGCAGGTTGGGATTAGCCTGTTCGTAGCGCGCAGTGAGATACGCCTGAGGATAGAGAGCACCACGTGCGGCCTTTGCCAGTTCTTTTGAAGCACTGACCTCTATGTCGCGGGCAGTACGCTCCGGCCGCTGGCTCAAAGCCATGCCGAGGAGACCGCCTTCCTCAGGAATGCCCGCAATGCCATCCGGCATAACACAATCCGGCACACTATTAGAGGCCAGTTCCATTCCGGTTATGAAGATAATTCTCACCCGTGCACGGTCCACCTGTCGCTGCGCCTGCTCAAGTGCCAGCCGCGTCCTGTCAACGAGGACCTCCGTTGCCAGCAGCTCACTGTCCGTAACTAGGCCAGCCTCATTCATATGGCGAACGTCTGCTGCATGTTCCGTCATCCTGGCGACAGCAGCATCGAGAACCGAGAGACTTTGAAAAGCCTTGGCCCACCCCCAGTATGCAGTACGGGCCTGCAGGACAACATCAGCCCGAACCCCATCACGTACTGAGGTCGCAGCCTTTTCCTGCAGAATCGAATTCTGTGCCAGACTTGAAAGGCGGTTGCCCGTGTAGACAGGCTGAAGAATGGATGCGGCAACACCATAACGATTTTCGACAAATGGAATTGTGACCGGCCCCAGCACAATGTCCTCCAGACCCTGATATCTTCCGGCCCTGATTTCCAGATCAAGGGATGGCAATCCCTGAGCAGTAACCTGTCGGCCTTTAGCCTTCACAGCCCTGAGCTCCTGATCAGAAACTCCTAGGATAACGCTGTGTTCGACCGCAGCTCTGACGATCTGCTCACAATCAATCGTTGCAGGTTCTTCTGCAGAAAACATCAACCCCGGCACAATTTGCAGCAGGACAACCAGAAATAGCTGGCATTGTTTCATGAATTCTCTCCCTTTGATTCCGTTGTACTCACCAGCCCGATTAGCGCATCCTCAAGAGTTGGCTTCACCTCTCGCAACACAGCGGTCCCCGATCCATGATTGTTGACCATTGCCACTGCCTCCATCGCTTCAGGTCGCCCGTTCCGGCTCCAGATATGAAGGTGTGTGCCGTACAGCATCAGACATGACGACGACCATTTTGTTCGCAGGACAGCATAAGCAGCGGCTGGCGACTCGCATTCGATGTCATAAACCTTGCCGGGCAATGCAGCTTTCACTTCCTCCGGAGTTCCCGACATGAGGGTCTTTCCGCGGTGAATAAGACAGATCCGGTGACATCGCTCTACCTCATCGAGATAAGGCGAAGTCATGAAAATTGTCACTCCCTGTTCAAGAATATCACTGAGAATGTTCCAGAACTCTCCACGGGAAACCGGGTCAACACCAGTGGATGGCTCATCAAGAAAGATCAGATCGGGTGTGTGTACAAGGGTGCAGGCCAATGCCAGTTTCTTTTTCATCCCGCCCGAGAGAGCCCTTGCAAGCCGTTTCCGGAAGGGTGTCAGTCGCGTGAAATCAAGCAGCTCATTCCTGCGTGCCGCCAGATTTCGAACGCCATGAATTTCTGCGAAAAACTCAATGTTCTCATCAACTGTAAGGTCGCCATAGAGTGTGAAGTTCTGCGACAGATAACCGATGCGACCCTTGATTTTCTCGACCTGACTGGTGAGATCGCATCCCAGCACTGTGCCCTCGCCAGATGTTGGCTTCAAAATTCCGCAAAGCAGACGGATTGCAGTACTCTTGCCGGCGCCATCAGGTCCCACAAGACCGAACAGCTCTCCTTTCCGTACCTCAAGGTCAAGACTGGAGACCGCAGCCATCTCGCCAAAGAATCTGGCCAAACCCCTGGTCTGGACCACAACATTATCAGATTCAGTTCTCATTTCCTCCCGACCGGAATTGCTGATTTGCAGGGCATTCAGGGAGAGTCAAGGTAACCATCGGCAGGCATGCCGGGTTTGAAGATTCCATCAGGATTCCGCAGTGCTATCTTAACACGATAGACCAGTTTGCTGCGCTCTTCCGGTGTTTGCACGTTTTTGGGAGTGAACTCCGCCTCCTGCGCAATGAAGCTGACTTCGCCTTTGAAGACCTTGTCCACGCCATCTATTCGCACCCCGGCAGCCTTGCCGAACTTGGCCTTCGAAAGCCGACTCTCCGGCACATAAATGGAAAGCCATACATCATCGAGTCGGGAGATAGTGATGATGGCCGTGCCAGGGCCCGCAAACTCGCCTTCTTCCCTGCTTCGCGTCGTAACAATACCGGACGCCGGTGAATGGATGGCGCAATCCGCCACCGCTTTTTCCGCTTGAGCCAGTCGGGCTTTGACCTGATCGACCATGGCCTGAGCCACACGAAGCTCTTCTTTGCGACTTCCGTGGAGGAATCTGGCCAGAGTCTGCTCTGCGCCGGAGAGTGCTGCAGCCGTTCGTTCAGACTGCGCTTGCGTATCGTCCAGTTGCTTCCTGGTCACGCTACTCTTCTTAAACAACTCCTCGATCCGGACCAGATCAGCCTTGGCGGCACCTGCAACCGCCTGCGCTTCACGCACCTGTTCACGCGCCCTCTGAACATCTTCCTCCCTTGTTCCGGCCAGAAGAAGATCCATTTGTGCCTGAGCTCCGGCCAGCATTGCGCTTGCCTCACGCTGTCTCAGCTCATAATCGCTCGCATCAATCGAGGCAATCAATTCACCATTGCTGACGGCTGCCCCTTCCTGCGACAGAATCCTGACAATCCGGCCGGCAGTCTGCGAAGAAATCACGACCTGTGTGCACTCAATGGTGCCGGAGCCGTCAGGCCCCCCGGTACGGAGCCCGCAACCCGTCACGGCAATGCACGCAAACACCCATACTGCAAACATAGAGCTCTTGGTCATGAATCCTGCCTTCATTCTTGCCTTCTCCAAAGTATACACGATCTTCAGGTTGGCTCAGAGCCAGACTTACCTGCGACCGCGATTGCCTCCGCGCGCTGGCCCGCCACGCTGGCCGCCGCGAGATGATCCGCCACGGAAGCCGCCGCCCTGGCGACCGGGAAACGGGCGCACCGCGCGTCGCGCATGCTGCACCGGCATGCCCTGTGGCGGCTTGACCAGTGCCTCCTCCGGCACCGAACATTGAATCTTGCGGCCAATGTACTTCTCGATATCCGGAATCGTGAACGCCTCGCGCTCGCAGGCGAACATGATGGCAGTACCGTTCTTGCCGACGCGTGCTGTCCGGCCTATTCGGTGAACATAGTCTTCCGGCTCATAGGGTACATCATAATTGATGACATGGCTCACATCGTCAACGTGGATACCTCTGGCCGCAACATCAGTCGCGACAACAATCGATATCCGGCCGTCACGAAACCCGTCAAGGGTCTTCATCCGTTTATCCTGCGGCATGGCACCTGACAGGAGCCCGCAGGATATTCCACAGGCCTTGAGGTCATCCACAACCTGCGCACCTACGTCACGCCTGTTCACAAAGACCATGACTCTGGTCAGCGCCTTCTGCTTGAGCAGATTTGCCAGAAGCGGGAATTTGTCCTCCGACCGTATCGCATAGATAAGCTGATCGACCGTATCCACAGTTACCTTGTCCGGTTCCACAACCACCTTCTCTGGATTCACCTGCCACTGCGATGCAAGCTTCAGCACGTCCGGGGACAGCGTGGCGCTGAAAAGCATGGTCTGCCGTTTTTCCCTCGGCGGCAGGTACTGGATAATTGTCTTCACGTCCGGAATAAAGCCCATGTCGAGCATGCGGTCGGCCTCGTCGAGAATCAGCACTTCCACGGACTGCAGATCAAGATGGCCGCGCCGCTTGAAATCAAGTAACCGGCCTGGAGTGGCTGCAAGCACATCCACTCGTTTATGAATGAGGGTATCCTGCTGCAGCTTGTAGTCCATTCCGCCGAACACTGCCATGCTTGTGAATCCCGTATACTTCCCGAGGTTCTGCGCATCGTCAAGAATCTGCACAACCAGTTCTCTCGTTGGAGCCAGAATCAGGGCACGCGGTGCACCATGTTTACGATCACCAGGTTTTTGACCTGTGAGAAACCGGGCGAATACTGCCATGAGGAATGCGGCAGTCTTGCCAGAACCAGTCTGTGCCTGGCCTGCTACATCCTTACCGGCCAGGGCCGGCGGAAGAGTGCCAGCCTGAACAGATGTACAATATTTAAAACCAAGATCAGCAGCTGCGTGCAGCAGTTCAGAGGGAAGACTCAAATCCTGGAACCGTGTTTTTCCTTCTGCCGGAACGACCTTAAAACTGTCGACAGTCCAACCTTCATGCCTGGGCACATTGTGCTGCGCATCGCCAACCGCACGACCTCTCTGCCTTTGAGGCTCAGGCCTTGCTCCGGGTTCACTGCGCCGGTCATTTCTGGACCGTTCGGGCGGCCCACGCCGGTCTCTGGAATCGCGATGCTCAGCGCCGCGATGATCGCGGGAACCGTGCGACTCCGGCGGACCACGGCGGGCTCCGCGACTGTGATCATCCGACCTGCTGCCGGGCCGCTCGGGCTGCTTCTCCACGACAGGAGCGGCAAGAGAAACCACGGGCTCTTCTGCCCGGTTGCCGCGCAAGGTCTTTCGTACTCTATTGATCAGTTTTCTCAGCATTGTTCAAACCACCTTCTTTTCTTCTTCATTGTTTCTTACAATAGATCCTTTGGCTGGCCGGTATTGTCCAGCACGCTCTGCCAGAGGAGGCTTTTCACATCTATGTTCTTGCGGGTCGCAATTGCAATCTCAACTGGAATGTGCACGAACTGCCCGTTCCATAAACCAACAACCATGGCGGTCCTTCCCGACATGGCAGCATGCACGGCATTCCCCGCCAGCTGAAAACAGAATACAGAGTCATCAGCATTGGCCGGCACGCTGCGGATCAGATACGCGGGATCAATATATTTAACTGAGACAGGAATACCTGCTTTTTGAAAATGGTGCGAGATCGCCGTCTTGAGATAGATGCCGATGTCGCCCGGCGTCTTATTTCCAGATGCGTCAACTCCCAGGGACGCCACCAGATCCTGCCCGGCACCTTCAGCCACAACTATCACCGCGTGCGCCTTGCGCAAGAGCCGGTCCTGAAGGAAAGACATCACTTTATCCAGGGAAAACGCCTGCTCCGGTATCAACACCAGATTGACATCGCTGGACGCCAGCGTGGCATATGCTGCAACAAAACCTGCTTCACGACCCATCAGTTTTACGAGGCCTATTCCATTGCGCACACCTTTCGCCTCCATATGTGCGCCGTCAATGGCGTTCTGACTCTCTGCCACAGCCGTTTCAAAGCCAAAAGACCGTTCCGTGAACGCAATATCATTGTCTATGGTCTTGGGTATGCCTATGACACTGATGGAAAGTTTGCGTCTCTCGATTTCCCTGGCAAGAACAAGCGCGCCATGCTGGGTGCCGTCTCCTCCGACGGTGAAGAGCACGTTAATCCCGCTGCGTATCAGGAACTCCACCATTTCACCGGGATCCTGCCCGCCTCTCGATGTGCCAAGTATGGTCCCGCCGTTGCGGTGAATGTCCGCCACAACTTCCGGATTCAACACAAGCGGCTTGTGCCCGATCGCCGGCACAAGTCCTTCAAACCCATACTTGAGACCCAGAATGTCCCGAACCCCATACCGATACCACAACACCATCACTACCGCGCGGACCACATCGTTCAGTCCGGGACACAGTCCGCCACAAGTCACTATCGCAGCCCGAACTGACCCAGGGGCAAAGAAAACCTTCCGGCGCGGACCTGCTCTTTCCATTGACGGCGGATTCAGCTTACAGTCCCTGCACGAGAAAGTCGTCGCGTCGACAAGCACGCGCTCTCCATCCTCTACAAACAGCGTTGTTTCCGCCGTGGAATCGAAATTAGCAACACCAAGAATCCTGACGTCGAACTTGTCCGCCATGCAAAGCCCCCGCTAAACCAAGTATCTCACCTTCGTAACTCTTACAATAGAAGCATCTACGCCTAAACGCAACACCGAACAGGGCCTGCGATTGTCGTAATCTTTGACGATCCGCATGCTTTTCATTGCCGCCAAAAAGCATTTGCAGTAAGCAAATTACCGGTGATACGCTCATGGGCGTCTGAGCAGCACGAGCGTGTAAGTCAAAACGACTGAAGGAGGAGTCACGAAACCGGTTGCAGACAAATCATCCGCCCGGGAAACCACATGGATCGGGCGAAACGATATCGAAGCCATAGCAGGCACTCTTGATCCCTGTGCCTACATTGCTCGCGCCTACAAGGCGTCACGAAAACACGGCGGGCAACCACCCCCATGGGCAAGAAAACTGGATAACGGTCAGTGGTCTTTTGATATCGAGTATATCAAGAATGATGCCCGGATCAATTCCGCTACAATCGGAATAGGCGAGGCCGCTGCCATCCTCGGGGCCACTAAGCGGGCGGTGCAAACGTGGGTTGACCAGAAAGCCATAGCAACAACCGGTGACGGAAATCGAGCCAAAGGGGCACGACGGCGTATTTTGCGGGCCCAGTTCATCAGGAACGTGCCACGACTTAGAAAGCGTCTGGATACGCCTGCAGTTCTCGGCTTCAAGAGAAGAAATGCCGGATCACCGCCGGCCGCCCTGTCAGTTCCGCCACCACCCGATCTCTCCCCCCATTCGGTCGATCGGCAAGACAGGTCTCTTCCAGTAGCGAGAGCGGAACAACTCGAAATCTCCCTGCCGCAGGGTCTGTCAGCGCCCAGTACGGGCGAGGACTCCGGGACGCCAGCAATAAATGCGACTGTGACTGTCGTGTGCGCGCCGGACGAGCGCAGACTCGCAAAGGAACGCGCCGTAAACTCAATTGAATCAAGGCTCAGGGATGCAAGGGATGCCCGGCAAAAAGAAGTGCAGATGGAAGCACTGGCCACGAGACTTGCAGAGAAACTGCTGGGAGATCTGTTCGGCGGAGAATTGACACGCGCGGACGCTTTGGTCATGTTCAACGATCTCATGATCCAACAAGGCATACTGCCTGATATCCGGACACAGATTCGCAAGAAGTTCTTCGGTCGTTAACCGCGGCTGAAATAAATTGCGCCGCCATGCAAATCGGGTACAATACTGCACGTTAATGAGTGAAAGGTCGTGTCTGCGCTCTATATCGTCAGGATGAGTACATAATGCCATTGAGCCGCTGCAGTTACTTCAACACAGGCAGAAGCATTGCCGCCGTAGCCGCATTAATAGCGGTCACATTTCTCGGGACAGAAGGCGCTTTACCAGCGCAGACTCAACCGGACTCTCGGGACCAGGGCGGAAAAGTCTACGTCGCAGGCATAAGCTACAATAACCCGCCTTACCACTTCATGGATTCTGCAGGGAAACCAGCAGGCTTCGATGTTGACCTGATAGGAATTGTTGCGTCGGTTGCCGGTCTGAAGATCGACATCAGATTGGGTTCCTCTGACGAGATCATTGCAGCGCTGAAATCTGGCGGGCTCGAAATGCTGGCCGGGACCTTCCAGACAGAGGAGCTGAAGTCTACAGCCAGTTTTTGCACTCCCTACGTGCTTATTTCATACTCGATGTTCGCTCAGAAGAAGTCTCCGATCTCCTCACTGGACGACATCAGGGGAAAGGCAATCGTAGTGAAGCGAGGCGACGAGATGGATGTTTTCGCGCGGACAAACAATCTCTCTGCCCGAATTGTGACGGTGGAGACCAGTGAAGACGCATTGCGCCTAGTGGCATTCGGTCACTACGACTGCGCGCTATTGCCAACCGGCGCGGGCCAGTACATTGCAAGACAACCGCCATTTTCAAGCATGGTTGAATCTGTCGGCAAACAGATCCACCGCGCAGGTTACGGGTTTGCCGTGGCAAAGGGCGAAAAAGACCTTCTGGACCGGCTCAATAGCGGCTTGAACATGGTGATCACCTCCGGACAATACAAAGAGCTGGAGCACAAGTGGCTGGCGAACGATATGATGTCCGGGACTGGAGCCACTGGTTTTCTCGGCAGGCATGCTGCGGCAGCAGGCACCTCCGTCATGGCACTGCTCGCCCTCGCCTTGCTCATGCTGTGGTTGATCAGGCGTCAGATTTCCGCACGGACGGCTACGCTCACAATTAGTATTCGCAAGCTGGAGAAGACAACTACTGCCCTCAAGGCCGAGAAGCAAAGCCTTCTGGCGCTTCTTCGTAACACACCATACGGAACTATTGTACTGGCCGGATGGGACTGGGATGCCGAGATTCTTTACAGCAACCAGGCTTTCACCAAGCTGTTCGGCTACGAAGCTGAAGAGACGCGGACTCTCCGGAGCCTCGCGGAACATATCTTTCCTGATGAAGATTACCGCAGCCGGATTGAGTCGCGATGGCACAATCTTGGAGCCAGGGAAGGCGGCTTTAATTTATCTACCAGCACACGCGACGGCAAAAACAAGCATGTGGATTTTCTGGCCGGGCCGGTCGGAGACGGCAGAATAATTATCGTATTCAATGACGTCACAGAAAAAGAGCTGCTCGAGGAGGAGCGGCAGCGCCTTGATGAACAAATCCGCCAGTCCCAGAAACTTGAGGCAATGGGCCAGCTCGCCGGGGGAGTTTCACATGACCTGAACAATCTACTGGCTCCGATTCTAGGGAACGCACAACTGCTCCTGATGGACCTCAGAGATGACAAAGAGCACGGCATCCTGGCACAGGAGATAGTCATCGCGGCCAAGAGGGCCGGCGAACTGACGAAACAATTGCTCACCTATGCGCGCAAGGGCAAGTTCCAGATAATATCAGTTGATATTCACAAGTGCGTCCACGAGATCAGCAGCCTCCTTCAGCACAGCATAGATAAGCTTATTGAGATCAGTGAGGATCTGCAGGCAGCAAGGCATGTTGTCATGGGAGACCCTTCCCAGATCCATGGTGCGCTGCTCAATCTGGGGGTAAATGCTCGCGATGCCATGCCCGGCGGCGGCAAACTCGTTTTCGCAACGCGAATGGTAAATGTCGACAAAGAAACCTGTCGACGCTTATCCCACGAAATCACCCCCGGCGAATATCTGGAAATCCGGGTGAGTGATACCGGCAGCGGAATGACCAAGGAAGTTCAACAACGCCTCTTTGAGCCCTTTTTCACAACGAAGCAGATCGGTAAAGGAACCGGCCTGGGGCTCGCGGCAGTGTTCGGATGCGTCAAGAATCATCATGGAACAATCACCGTGGAGAGCGAACCTGGCAAGGGATCAACATTCTCAATACTTCTACCCACAGTCGGCAATACTGTGGAGGATGAAGAAGAGACCGGCGCGTTCTCGCAGGGTTTCGGCCGCATTCTCGTTATTGATGACGAGGAAATGGTACGCAGATTCCTGGGCAGGACACTCGAGAAACTTGGCTATACGGTCTCCCTGTGCCAGGACGGTCTGTCCGGAGTTGAATTTTTCAAAAATCATCACTCCGACATAGACCTTGTAATCCTTGACATGATCATGCCTAACCTTGATGGCAAAGCTGCATTCGTCCAGATGAAGAAAATCGACCCGGCCGTCCGCATACTAATTGTATCCGGATACTCTACAGACAAAACCGCGGTTGAGTGCATGCAACTGGGAGCACTCGGATTTCTTGCCAAACCGTGCCAACTCGAGGAACTCGCACATTCCGTGGCCTTGTGCATGGGCACTAACAAAGAGCCTTCTCAGGTAATACTGAAATGAAACGTTTTCAGTCCGGCATAGATGTCCTTCTGGCCAGGCACAACGATTGGATCACAGATGAACGAATCGGTCTTGTGAGTCATGTCGCCGCAGTGGATTCCAAAGGATGTCCAACCGCGGACCGACTGGCCGGACACAATGGGTCCCGCCTTGTCTGCCTGCTTTCGCCCGAGCACGGCTATTTCGGCGCTGCGCCGCCGGGCGCTTCCTTGCTGACACAGCGCCATCCGACCCTCTCCATACCGGTTTTTTCGCTCTATGGCCAGACTAAGGAACCAACCGCAAAGATGTTGCGTAATGTCGACACGATCGTATTTGATCTTCAGGATATCGGTGCCCGTCCATATACGTACGTCTCAACACTGCGCCTTGTCCTTGAAGCAGCAGCTAAGGCAGGCAAGAAAGTGATTGTAGCAGATCGTCCCATCCCCCTGCCGCGCATTATCGATGGACCCATCACGGAAGATGACTGCTCCAGCTTTGTGTCTCTGGTGAAAACGCCAATGGCCTACGGAATGACGCCTGGTGAGACGGCGTTGTGGCTGAAACAAACCCTTGGTCTCGATCTCTGCCTGAAGATAGCCCCAATGGCCGGCTACCAGCGCCAACCGGGCCGGGCCGCTGACTGGCCGGTATGGATCCCTCCTTCTCCGGGGATCCGTACATGGGAATCGGCAATGTGTTTTCCCGCTACCGTGTGTTTCGAGGGATTAGGATCAATTGATCACGGACGTGCCACAAATCTGGCATTTCAGGTGTTTGGAAGTAACTGGATGCTCGGGCAGGACGTGGCAGGTTATCTTTCCGATCTGGAGCTGCCCGGGGTTATGTTCTACCCCCACAGCTACATCCCGCGTCCGCTCGAACCCGGAACTGCAATACTGAATGGAATCCGCATGGTGATTACCAATCCTGGCCGGTTCATGCCCATCCTCACTGCAGTTTCCATCGTTCACTGTCTCCAGAATCTCTATGGCAAGCGCCGAGTCTGGGCCACCGGTAAAAGCCGCCCTGAGTTCTTCGATAAACTCTTCGGTACCAGGTCCGTCAGGGAGGCACTGCTTGACGGTGAAAACGGCCGGACAATTGCTGCCCGCTGGAAAACGGCTCTGGCCGGCTTTCAGGTAACACGACGGAAATGCCTTCTGTACGATTCTCAACAACTTTCATCAGGGACTGCCGCAAAGAGGATCGACTGATGAAACGCCCTCGAAAAGCCATCTTGCTTGCCGCAGGCCTTGGATTGCGCATGCGCCCGCTCACCAACAGAATTCCCAAAGCCATGCTGCCTCTCTGGGGGAAGCCCATGCTCGGCTATGTTATCGACCTGGTCCGGAGCTGGGGGGTTCGCGAAATTCTTGTCAATGCCCACCATGCCCCTGATCCGCTTGTCCAATACCTTAGAAACAGAACGCATGACGGTATGATCGTCAACATATCCTTTGAGCCAGACTTATTAGGAACAGGCGGCGCTCTCAAACGCGCCTCATGGTTCCCGGACAACGAACCCTTCTGGATAGTGAATACCGATATCGCAGCTGATGTTTCTCCGCTACCTTTCCTTGCTGCGTTCCGGGAGCATTCACCAATCGCCGCTGTCTGGATCGACGCGCGAACAGGGCCTCGAACTGTTGAAATCGATAATTACAGGATCACAGATTTTCGAAGCCGCACCAGTGGGTCTGCCGGTACTTACACCTTCTGCGGAGTGCAACTGGTGTCTCCTTCCCTATTACGATACCTCCCTGATGGTAATGCGTTTTCTCTTGTCGAGATCTATGAGAACGCGATGGCGGCCGGACAAATTGTGCGTGGTGTTGAAGAACCACAATCTTATTGGTCTGACCTTGGCACGCCGGAGCGGTACCGAAAGGCGCATGGAGAGATCCTTAAACGATTCCTGGCAGGCCTCCCGGGCGGTAACCTGATGCATCGGCGGCAAGTCAAAACAATGAAGTCTCTACTCACCCATGGAATTTCAGTGACCGGCTTTGCGTCCGTCGGCAGCAATACTGTAATTGGCCGCGGCACTCGAATCATCGATTCCGTAATCTGGAGCAATACACGGATCAAACCGGGGAGCCTGCTGAGCAACTCCATTATCGCCGACGGTGCTGCTGTTTCCGGCCATGTTGAAGGCGTGGCGGCCCCATGCAATGGCGGGATCGGTCAGACAGAGTTCGGGCAGATCCTGCGGCGTATCGGATGGAACCCCGACAAGACAACTGCCATCAGCCTCGGAGCCCGCGGATCAGACCGGTCGTTCACCCACCTGCAAACAGCAAACAATGATGCAATCCTTGTCCAGCATGGCCTTAACAGGCCGGAAAACAGCCGCTATGCATCACATGCCCGGTTCCTCGCCCTGGCAGGTGTGCCAGTGCCGAGAATATTAGCAGACAGTCCTGCTGACCGAGTGACTCTTATGGAGTACTTCGCCGGACCCTCTCTCGAATTGCTGGCCAGGACTCTTTCTGCTGACGCGCTTGAAAAAAGATATCGCTCTGTGCTCCGCGCTCTTCTTGTCATGCACACGATTCCATCACGCAGCCTGAAGACCGGGAGAATCGCCCTGGAGCCACGATTCTCAGCTGAAATCTACGCGTGGGAGCGGGAATTGATGGCCAGACATTTCATGCAAGGTCGCTTGCACATGCATGAACCGGGAATTCGCAAGGTGAGCCAAGAGCTCGAATCAGTTGCCGCAATACTGACCAGTGCTCCGTCTGTGCTGATACACCGGGACTTTCAATCAAGTAACATCCTCTGGCGCCATGAACGCCCTGTCTTTATCGATTTCCAGGGAATGCGCCTTGGCCCAGCTGTTTACGACCTTGCCTCCCTGCTCTGCGACCCATATGTCATGCTTCCCGCCCAAGCCCAGTCGCGCCTGCTTGAATATTATGCCGGTCGCACAAAACAACCTGCCTGGATTTTGAATCTTTTCTGGCTGGCGGCAGTTCAACGACTGGCGCAGGCGCTTGGAGCATTCGCGCGCCTGGGCGCTATTCCTGAGACAAGACATTTTGCACGCCATATCAGGCCTGGTCTTGTCATGATGAACCGCGCTTTGGCTCACGTCGACGGCCTCGACTCCCTTAGAATGCTTGTCAGGGAACAGCTGCTTGCTGAACAAGCGAAAGGTGCGGACAAGGTGCCTGGAGAATGACAGGCGGATGCCATGGGACAATAGTCTCTCCTCTGGCCAGTCGCGTCGCTTTCTCAGTCAAGCTGCGAGAGATGCGCTCTACCGGACCTTCACGGCTGCGTCAAGAAAGCGGCTCACCCGGAGGGTTTCCTTCAGAGGCGGACAGGCTGCCCTGCCAATCGAAGAAATGCCAACAACAGGTGGGGCGAGGCGTCCCGCCGAGCCGCGGAATGAGCTTGATTGCCTTTCTTGACGCAGCCCTGATCGGACCCGCGATCCGGCATGGAAATGGCATGGAAATGTGCTGGCAATTCGTACACTTTCATGCGAGAATTGCCGGACAAGAGTTATTTCTGTCGATGAACATAAAACCTGTGACGATCGGCATCTTGAACAGCCAGAATATGGCACCTCAACATCGGTACAGGAACTCGCGAGAGGGAGGAAATTATGAGCCCTGTGATCAGAGCGACAAGCTCGGCGGCGGCAAAGTCCAGTTCCGGGTCTGCGAAAGAATCTTTGATGCAGCGTGTGGTTTCCGAGAAGGCTGTAACCGCCGGAATAAAACATGGCAAAAAGCGTGTTCCGGGGGCAAATGCCATAGTCAGTAAGGAATTGCCGGCCTTCTCTCGTCAACTGTCAGCCATGCTTTCCGCAGGTATGCCTATTGTAACCTCGCTTTCTGCTCTTCACGAGCAGATATCAAATCAGAATTTTAAGGTCGTAGTAGGACAGGTGCGGCAAAGCATTGAGAATGGATCTGCCTTTTCCGATGCACTGAAAGCATTTCCAAGCGTATTCAATGATCTATATATTAACATGATTCGTGGCGGAGAACAGGGCGGACAACTCGCGGAAACAATCGGGCGTATTGCTGACTTCCTGGAAAGCACTGCCAAGCTCCGGCGAAAGGTCAAGTCTGCGATGAGTTATCCAATCGCAGTGATGGGCATTGCCCTTGGGCTTTCCACCCTGATGATTATTTTTATAGTCCCTGTATTCCAGGAAATGTTTGCCTCATTCGGCGGCAAGCTCCCGGGGCCAACACAGGCGCTGGTCGACGTGAAAGATGCACTGCGTGGCTATTGGTATATTGTTGTTCCTATGATCGTTGTGGTAGTATATGTTTTCAAAGCGTGGGCAAAAACAAGGTCGGGTGCATTCGTTCTGGCGAAGTTTTATCTTAAAATGCCTGTCATTGGTCCTCTGGTGCAGAAGGTTGCAATGGCCCGTTTCGCCCGCACATTTGCGCAGCTCATTCACAGCGGTGTTCCGATTCTTACAGCTCTGGACATCTGCGCAGGCGCCACCGGCAACAAGATTGTGGAAAGAGCTGTACGCGATGGTGTCGCTACGGTCGAGAGAGGAGAACCGCTGTCTGCGTGCCTTGCTACCAAGCCCTGCTTCACACCCATTCTGGTTCATATGCTTGCAGCAGGTGAGAAAACCGGCAAAGTCGACGAGATGATGGACAACATCGCCACTTTCTATGAAGACGAGGTCGACGGCATGCTGAGCTCGCTTACTTCACTACTTGAGCCCCTGCTGATGGTCTTTCTCGGTGTCACAGTTGGTGGTATTGTTATATGTATGTTCCTCCCGATCTTCAAGATAGGCGAACTGGTAAGCAAGTAGTGATACAAGTTAGTCAGTGCTATAATTCCGTGTCATGCTTAGAGCGCTTTTTTGGGAAACCGCTCACATTTCACCCTGCAGAACGGGTCACAGGGAGCTGATACCCTGACGTTGTCGAAATTGAGAATTTTGTTCTTTGCGGACTCAGCTTATTACTGATAGCTTCTTGCCGATTACAATAGTTCCGGTAAAGGATTTTCTCTTGGAATAGATTAGTTAGGGTGGATAATGGAGCGAATACTACTGGTAGATGACGAACCTAGTATCTTGAGCGTTTTGAACACGCTCTTGACTGTTGAAGGCTATCAGGTCGTACCCATTCAGGACGGCAACAAAGCCGTCCAGGCAATCAAGTCGGAAGAATTCGACCTCTTGATCTCCGATATACGCATGACGCCAATCAATGGCATGGAGCTCCTTAAGCTTGCGCATGACGTGCGTCCCTCAATGGCTGTCATTATGGTAACTGCCTTCGGGTCCGTCGAGACAGCTGTAGAAGCGCTCCGAATGGGTGCCTATGACTACGTTACGAAGCCCTTTAAGATTGACGAACTCCTTATCACCGTTGAGAGAGCGCTTGAGTACAAGAAGACAATGTCCGAAAACATTGATCTCAAGGCCCAGGTAGGAGCGCTTTATAAATTTGAAAGCATCGTCGCTGAGAGCCCTTCAATGAAGAATCTCTGCGAAATGCTCGAACATGTTGCCCCAACTGATACTACAGCACTGATTGTCGGCGAGAGCGGCACAGGTAAAGCCCTTATTGCCAGAACATTGCATGAACATAGCGGCCGAAAGGCATCAAAGTTTGTCTCCATAAACTGTGAAGCACTTCCTGCAGCAATACTCGAGGAAGAGCTCTTCGGCCATGTCGCAGGCATAGTTAAGGATGATTCGGGAAAAGAAGGGGTATTTGAATCAGCTGCAGGGGGCACTGTCTATCTTGCCGGAATAGACGTAATGCCGCTTTCTCTGCAGGAGAAGATGGTGAGAGTACTGCAGGATAAGGAAATTGCACGCTTGGGAGCCAACACCAAGATTCACATCAATGTTCGCATTCTGGCAGGCACAAGCGTCAACCTGGAAAAACTCATCAGAGAAGGCAAGTTCCGGGAGGACTTGTACTATCGCCTCAGCGTTATTCCCATGGAAATCAAGCCCCTGCGCGATCGACGCGAAGACATACTCCCGCTTGTATGCCACACCATCCTAAGGCAACTCGGCGAGGGTGCAGCGATGCCTGCTATCGAGCCCCAGGTAAGAGATATTTTACTCAACTATGCCTGGCCAGGAAACTCACGCGAACTCAAAAGCGCCATGAAACACGTGCTGTCGGTCACCAAAGGCAAAGTAATTGTCAAAAATGATCTGCCGCTCGACATTGTTTCTACCGCGAAGCCAATAGGCTCTACCGGAACTGCAGTTTCTTCAGGTGTCAATGAGGGCCGCGGAAAATCTCTCAAAGCTTTTCTTCGCAGTAAAGAGAAAGAGTACGTAGAACAGGTTCTTGAACATACACAAGGTGACAAGAGTAAGGCCGCAAAGGCCCTGAAGATCAGCCTAGCCACTCTTTACAGAAAACTGCCCGATAAGGCTAACGAATCTAAGCCAGACTTACCGTCTTCTCAAACTTGATAGTGATTTTCTCGCATTCGCAATCGTGACTAAGTGCGAAATTTATGTCTTCAGCACTCAGCGAATTTGATAGTCATTCCTGATAATGTCGTCAGAATTGCAGTCTTTCATGATCTTTTACTGCTACAGTACCGCATTTCAAGTTCTTGGCACATAATCTGCTATACTTAACGCAGTCGCGGGTTAGGCAGCAAGCAACATTAAGGAAAGGGAGGCAGAGATGAGTAAGAAGTCAGGTTTCACGTTGGTAGAGATCATGATCGTTGTGGCAATCATAGGGTTGCTGGCAGCAATTGCGGTCCCTGCGTTCATGAAGGCACGTAACAACGCCCGCAAGAGCGCATGCCAGAACAATCTCAGGTTAATCGAGAGCGCCAAGGACAACTATGCCATCGACTATGGTGGAACAAATGGAACTCAATTGGTATGGGACAATCTTTGCTTCTACATGAAGGATCTTACCAATAAGTGCTTCTGCCCGGCAGCCATAATGGGCGGAAGGGGACCCACCAATTACACGCTGAATGTTATTGGAGTTGATGCACAATGCGTCATCATCGGATTCCCTGGTGGGCACTCCACAACGAATAGCAATAAGTAACGAAGATTGCGTAAGTTGAGCAAAAAGGCCAGATCCTTTGGATCTGGCCTTTTTCTTGTCCATCTCACACACACAAAACCATTCTTTTGCTGTATTCGTGTCTCATTGGCCCAACCAGATACCTGAGAACGGAACCAGAAGGGTTCCAGTATCCTCATATCTCCAGAATCCGACTTCCGGCAATGCCGGACTTTTCCTCGAGATATGGCGTCGTACGATACTCGTCTATTGCGTTCAGTTTGTGCAGAATTTCGGAAAGTGTTTCCGCCGCTTGCAAGCATGAGTGTACTATTTGGTGCAAGCCCAAATCACCGTTGCCTATCTTCCGTTCCATGATGCCAAGGTTTGCCAGCAAAACAGTCGCTGGTTGGCCAAGATGATGGCATGCCGCTCCCAAGCTCTCAAGCATGACACGCTGTCGTTCAGTTTCCCTCATCGCGAGCTCAATGCGCTTGCGATCGCTGATATCTTCAAACGAGAATACCATCCCGACTTTTCTGCCATCAGTATCAAGATTGGGGGCAGCAATTATCTGAACATCAAATTCAGACCCGTCTGCTCTGACGGCTGATGTCTCTCTCGTCAAAGCTCGCGTCTCTCCTGTCAAAAACTTCTCAAGGTTGTCCTCTTTGTCCGTCTTCTTCCATAGGCTGCGAACATCTTTCTTTAAGACCTCAGATTCCGCTCCATGATTCCACATGCGGCAGACAGCAGGATTCACGTATTGAATCACCCCGCTAAGATCGCATATTGCAATTCCGCTGTATGAATTTGCAACGGCATTGCTTATGACCAGCAACTTCTCCTCAGTTTCCTTGCGCCAGGTTATGTCCCTTACAAAGAAACAAAGATAATTCTGCTCTGCAAACTGAATTTCGTTAACCGCTATTTCCGCAGGAAAGAATGTCCCGTCCTTGCGTACGCAATAGCACGCTTCGATGAGTATGAACCTGTCCACTAGATTCTTACGGATGGTATCTATCAACGCAGCTTCAGATGCCCCGGAAATCAACTGCAGGATGCTCAAACTGCGAAGCTCATCAATGCTGTTGCGGAAGAAGTTGGCGGCCCTCACATTGGCGTCCACAATATTGCCTTCCAGATCAGCAATCATTGCCGCATCGTATACGCTTTGGAAAAGTCCCTGAAAATCACGATTCCCGAGCACCGCGGATATTCCCGATGAGACAGGACCAGAGGACGGTTTTCTGACGACCATTCTCTTTGTAAGCGACTGTCGAAGCGCCTTGTCTCGAGCATCAGGCGAAGCCTTTGCCTCGGGGGCTATATCAATGCGCATCGTGCGCGAGAATTTCTCCGTTACATCGACTTCCTTCTCTAAATGTGCACTATCGTTCATAATCAGCATCAAACAGCCTATCCTCCATACAAGCAACAGCCAAACTACTCACAAAAGGGAGTTGTAGAGCAATTTTCATTCCAAGTTACTCCCCTATGACCCGCCACCGGTAACTTTCAGTATGGTTTCAAGATTCGTATCACCTTCAGCAACCTTCAATAGTCCCGCCTTGCGCAGGGTCATCATTCCTCTTATTTCTGCCTGATCTCGGATCTCGTCAGCAACTTCTTGACGTACTATCGCGGCTCGAACATGCTCATCAACAGGAAGAACCTCCATTATCGCTCCACGCCCCTTGAACCCAGTGTTATTACATTTAGGGCAACCAACCGGCTCAAATATCTTGCGTCCCTCAAAGAAGACCGGATCGACTCCATTTTCCTTGAGAACGCTCAATGGCAAACTGCCTTCTCTTCTACAAACCGGACAAAGACGGCGATAGAGGCGCTGTGCCTGAGCCAGAATCACTGAGGAGGCAAGCAAGAATGGCTCTGTTCCCATGTCAAGAAGACGGGTTATCGTACTCGCCGCATCGTTTGCATGCAGAGTGCTAAGAACAAGATGTCCAGTCAATGCTGCCTTAATTGCAATCTCCGAAGTTTCTCCGTCACGAATCTCACCAATGAGAATAATGTCGGGATCTTGTCTCAGAATTGCTCGAAGTGCGGCTGCAAACGTACAGCCGACGTCAGGACTGATCTTAACCTGAATGATACCCGCTATCTGATACTCCACCGGGTCCTCGCAAGTCACCAGATTCACATCCATCTTATTGAGCTCCTGCAGGCATGAGTAAAGGGTCGTTGTCTTACCACTGCCAGTGGGGCCTGAGACGAGTATGATTCCATGAGGCTGTACAATTGCGTAACTGAGTGCATCATACGCCTGCTTCGCCAGTCCCAGCGCTGCCAGATTCGGAAACAGTCCGGTCTTGTCCAGAGTTCTCATTACAATTCGACCGCCGAAAAGCGTTGGCAGGACACTGACGCGCACGTCAATTGCTTTGCCAAGGGCCTTGATTCTGAACCGGCCATCCTGCGGAATTCGGTGCTCGCCTATATCAAGGTCTGACATAATCTTCACTCGGGAGATAATGGCGTTCTGCAGAGCCTTGGGAAGATTAGGGCGTTCTATGAGCACCCCATCAACCCGATAACGCAGCCTCACATAGTCCTCCTGAGGCTCAATGTGAATGTCATTGGCCTTGAGCCGGACCGACTCGAGAAGGATTGTATTGACCATTCGTATTACCGGACCCTCCCCGGCACTATCTTTCATGGCGTCGACATTTGGACTATCTGCCTCTTCGCGCGATCCACCCACTTGCAGTTCATCTTCAGCCGACTTCATTATGTCTTCAATGTCCAGCCCTTTGGCACCATCCGCCTTGATCTTGGCTAAAATCTTCTCAATTTCTGAGTCAAGAGCTACCAGAGGCGTAATGTCCAGACCCGTCATCCTGTGAAGGTCTTCAATTGCCACAATGTCAAATGGATCACCCATCGCCACAGTGAGAGTCTTGCCGATTCTAGCCAGAGGGATGAGCTGATGTTTCGCCATTGACTCACCCGGAACCAACCCCATTGTTTCGGCATCAGGTGTGAAATGCGCCAGGGATATCGGCTGCATCTGGAGGTATAAGGCAACCGACAGCGCTACGCTTGTTGCCGGGACAAGCTTCTTCTCAACAAGATACATTTCGAGAGCCATTCCGGCAGCAATGGCCTCTTCCTCTGCCTTTCTCAGCGTAACGGCATCAATGTACTTGCATTCGACGAGAATATCCGAGAGCTTTCCCGCTGCCTGTGCTTTCTTGGCCGCCATCTGTCTTCACTCCCCGCCCGTGACTTCCAACGCACCCTCAAGACTCGTTATTCCATCTCTCGCCTTTGCGAGCCCGATTTCTTTCAGTGTCATCATTCCTTGAGCCTTCGCCTTGTTGGCAATTTCCTTCGAACTAACACCGCGCAAAATATCCCTGCGCAACTCCTTGTTGATCGCCATTACTTCCATGATAGCAATACGGCCTTTGTATCCCGTATTGTGGCACCGCGAGCACCCTCCTGCCTGATAGAGAGTCTTGCCCTCGAATACCGCAGGATCGATACCATAACTACGCAGCACTTCCAGAGGAAGTGCAGGGAGTTCTTTCCTGCATGCCTGACAAAGCTTGCGGACAAGTCTTTGTGCCTGAGCCATGATCAGCGCAGAAGCAATGAGAGATGGCTCCACCCCCATGTCTATCAACCGGGTAATAGCGCCGGGGGCATCGTTTGTATGGAGCGTGCTCATCACAAGATGCCCGGTCAGTGCCGCCTTGATCGCTATGTCGGCGGTTTCAGAATCGCGCGTCTCACCCACCAGTATAACATCCGGACTCTGTCGCAGCACTGATCGCAGCGCGGCTGCAAACGTAAGTCCCACGAAAGAATTGATCTGGACCTGGTTAATACCCTGCAACTGGTACTCCACCGGATCTTCACAAGTCATAATATTTACATCCGGCTTATTCATTTCCGCCAGACATGAATAAAGCGTCGTGGTCTTACCACTTCCAGTCGGCCCGGTGACATAGATGATTCCATATGGCTGGGAAATGCCGTATTTCATTACCTTGTAAGCCTGCTCGTCAAGGCCAAGTGCTGCAAGACTCGGAAACAGCGCACTCTTATCCAGTATGCGCATGACTACCTTCTCGCCAAAGATTGTCGGCAGCGTATTGACTCGAAGATCAACTTCCTTGCCAAGCGTACGGATTTTGATACGCCCGTCCTGCGGAATACGCCTTTCCGCAATATCCATACCTGACATGATCTTCATGCGCGAAAGCACTGCGCTCTGCAGGTTCTTCGGCGGACTCGGAGATTCCATCAGGGATCCATCTATCCGGTATCTCAGCCGGAAAGTTTTCTCCTGCGGCTCAAGATGTATATCGCTCGCACCCGATCTTAGTGATTCAAGAAGAATGGCATTGACCATGCGCACAACCGGCGCGGCATCAAGCCCATCCATATCGATGCTGCCCTTGTCATCGTCTTCGATCTGCTCCTGCCCGATTTCGAGATCTGCATCTGCCTCTTTCAGCAGGTCCTCCATCTTTGCACCCTCGGCACCCTCCGGAAAGAAGCGCTCATACACATCAGCAATTTCTTTCTCCGCAGCGACAAGCGGGGTTATGTCGTATCCGGTGATGAGCTGGATTTCATCCACTGCCGTTATATTAAAAGGATCACCAAGAGCAAGAGTGAGATTCTTACCCGTCTGCGCAAGAGGCAGCGCAAGATGCCTGGCAAGCACATCGCGTCCGATCTTCTCCACCAATTGCGTACTCGGCGTGAAATGCGCAAGGTTGATGGGCGGCATCCTGAGATACTCCGATATGGCAAGAGTCATGTCAGTAGGCGAAACAAGACCTTTCTCAACAAGATATCGCTCGAGTCTGGCACCGGATTCCCTTACGGCGTCTGCAGCCTTTTGCATCTCCTCGGGAGTTATCGACCCGCGCCGAAGAAGGATGTCTGATATCGTATTACTCGAGCCTCTTTTGCCGGCCATGCACACCCCCGGTTCATACAAACACTTCCTGTGGCATTATCGACAGAAACACCTCATAATGCCACATCAGACTACCATAGACTTTCTACACCCGCAACGTAGTTTCGGCATTTGTGTCAGCACTTGTAGTTTCCCAGACCTTCTGTCTTGTCTTCTCTCTGCAAAGGGCTATGATCCGGCTGATCTTAACTGGAGGACAAATGAAAACACTGCTGCATGATCTCTATGTTGTGACGATTGTTTCTATTTCCGGGCTCTGCTTGTCCGGTTCCATGACAGCTGCAGAACCGGCACAAAGTGCGCCTGCGCCATACCGGCAGCAGATCATCTTCTTTGGCGACAGCATCACCAAGGCGGGCGGATATGTGAGGAACATCCAGGGCGCGCTGAACAGGCTCACCCCGGATTACCCGCCGGTAGTTCACAATTTCGGTCACATGAGCGAGACCATCTCAAACCTTAGCGAGGCCTATCATCCCGGCCGCCGACCGTGCATACTGGGATGGCTCGGTACCGTGGTTGCCGAAAAGCCCGATCTTGCAATTGCATGCTATGGTATCAATGATGGCATCTATCACCCGTTCAACAAGGAGCGCTTTGACGCCTATAAGTCCGGCATCGAAAGGCTGATCAAGGAATTCAATGCCGTCGGCACTCACGTTATCCTGATCACGCCCCCGCCGTTTGCAGCCCAGGGTCCTGCCTTTCCGGCCGGCACGACGCCCGCACAGCGCGAGACGTTGCTGGCCGAAGCCAATGCAAAAGCAGAGGAAGAGGCGAAGAAAGATCCAAAAAAGTTCGGTTACCGGTCCGCATATCCATATTACGACGAGGTCCTGGCAGTCTATGCCAAATGGTTACTCACACTGGACAAACGCGAAGGGGTTAGTGTTGTTGACATTCGCACGCCGATGCTTGCCAGGATAAAGGAAACGCATGGCGGCGATGCGATCCACCCCAACGGCACCGGTCACGCAATCATGGCTGAAACGTTTATGAAACAATGGTCTGCGATCCAGACGAAGATGAACGCCTTCAAAGCCAGGTTCAAAGCTCAAGCCAAGCCGGAGCCCAAGGCCGAGTAACAGCATACATCGAAAAGTCACTGAACCACATGGCACTGCAATCGCCGCCATGTCGGATACAGCGGCAGCCTGATGATGCTCTTCATTTCAGCGTCATCCTGAATTGGGCAACTGGCATCCCGTTGCCGCTTGTTAGATTCGGCACGGCGGCTTCGCCCCACGCAAAACGCACAGCCTTGGGCTGCGCTACTGCTGTACTGAAGACCACAACCGTCCGCCCTTCAATTACAGCTTCTGCCGCAACAAAAGAACCGTTCTCTCCCGCTATCTCAAAACATGTCAGAGGTTTCCCATCCCTGGCAACCAGACCACCACCCACCTCTTGAAAGACGACTCGAAGTTTGCCGCTTCCCGCAGTAAGTGATTCGGGCATCGGTCCGTCGGCGGCAATTTCCCTGTGTCCATAAGTCTTTGCCAGCGCCTGCAAAGCAAGGCGGTTGCCGACATCCTTCTTGTTCTTCGGGTGAATATTACTCACATCGCTGACATCAATCGTTAAAGCCATACCTGTGTTCTTCAGCTGGAGGGCCGCAGCCTGCGCCTCCCGGAGCTCTGCTGGCTTCGTGCCGCGGCCGTAGCGGTATGGTGCGATCTGTACGAAGTAGAACGGCATATCCACACAATCAAACGCCTTGCGCCAGTCTGCGATCAATGCCTGAAATAGCGCTGCATAGGGAATTGGATTGCCGACATTACTCTCGCCCTGATACCAGATGACTCCCTGAATTTTCATCGGAACCAGCGGGGCTATCATGCCATTGAACAGGCTGGATGGACTCCCCGCAAATGGATTAAGCGCTGTTATTGTCACATTTGAATAGCCCGCAACGGAGTGGAGAGTGTCGAGGCTCATCCAGCATTCGATTGGTGTGCCACCAACATTCGCGGCCACCAAACCAACCGGCACGTCGAGCTTGTCCTGCAGCGCTGATCCGAAATAGTAAGGCACTGCCGGAAAACAAGGACGCGCTTCGCTGGTGCAAGTCTGCCAGCCGCGCTTCGATGCAGGAATCAGGCCGCTGGCATCCGCAGGCTGCAAACCATGACCTGGGAGCGTGCTCGTACAGTCCGCTTGCGGTGTCGCAGCCACTGCTCTGGTTACATTGAACAGACGCAATCCCGTCCGCTCCGCTTTTCTGGATTCCTCATCCCACGAAGCCTCGCCGAACCAGGCGCACCAGCCCGGGGGGTAGCCCGGGCGCAAAACCATTTCCATATTGGACTGGCCGGAGCACAGCCACACTTCGCCGATCAGGATATCCTTGATCTGCACCGCATTTTCATTGAGCACCGTAAACGTGATATGTTCCGGACGCAGACCCTTCGTCAACGATTGCGCTGCAGGTGTTCTGACCTTTACAGACCACTCGCCCCTGACATTGGCTACGCCCCTGGTCTTGACTCCCCACGAGGTCTCAACCAGGACCGTCTCGCCCGCAAAAGCCCATCCCCAAAGTGACACGTCCGCCTGCTGCTGGAGGACCATGCGATCTCCCAACACATCAGGCAGCCGGACTGTTGCCGAAGCCGGAGTGGTAAACACCAAGAGCAATAAGGCTGCGGCAGGAATGGGGGCAATCTTCATAAGGACGCCTTCTTACTCTCTTACTACGGGATGCTTCAAGACGCCGTTCAATGAGAGCGAAAATATTGTCAAATTATCAGAAGCAGCTGAGGCATTATAGACGGCTATTGCTGCTCTGCGCTTGATGTGGCAATAGGCTCCTGCCCCCGTTACTGCCTGCGTCTTGCACCTGAATCGACTCGCAGACTACGCCCGCCAGAACAGCAGTTCAAGTGGGAAACACCCTCCACGCTCCTCGTCACGGTGCAGCTCTCTATTTATGGCATCGGTCGTCATACGTCAGTGTCTTTTCGGCGCAGCGGAGCGGATACAAAAGCAAGGACCTCGCCTAACGAGCCGACAAGTGGTTCCCCCATGGTGACCCGCAGGAGAAGACCCCTCTTTGAAATCGCTTCAACCGGTCTCACCTCCCTGTAGAGCGGCAGGAAGAGGATGCCCGCAAGCGCCCTCAACGCCGCTGAAACGACAAATACCGCAGGAAGAGACGACACAAATGCCACGTGAAACAAGCCAAAATCGTAAGTTGCGGGCAGGTATTCAGCAAGGCGGGCTCCAATAACCGCCCCCCCGACCATACCAAAAACACTGCTGACAAGCGTGAAGTAGCTGAACGCACGCGGACGCTTCTGTGACGGAACAGCATCATACATGAAGTTTGATCCGGCGATGGCAAATCCTGCCCATGCCACGCCCGCAACGATCTGTAGCGCCGTCAGTATATAGAAATTATTCGTCACCACCCAGATAAACGGCAGCAGTGGCAACATCACGCTGGTAGACATGATCACCACTCGCGTTCCATGCTTATCGCAAATTCTTCCCCACCACGGCATGACAAGAGCCTGCGTTCCGAGAAATACTGATACGTTCACCGCGAACTGCATATATGTCCAATTCAAGTCCCTGAGCATGTAAAGGCTGACGAAAGGACCTGCCACGCTGGTTGCCCCGTTCAACACGGCCATCGCAAACGTGAATCTGGCAAAGTTGGACTTGCGAATTCCAATGATGAAATCAAACAGGGAGAAACGGGTGTGTTCTGCAGGCTGGCAAGCGGGTTCATACTGCCGGCTCATCAACCACGCGCTGAGGCCCCTTGCCAGCAGGGCAATTGTAAACATAATGCCGAAGCCCACCCAGATCATCTCATAGTGCTTAAACTCGTAGAGCACGAAAGCCGCTACATTCATGGACAAAACCATGGCCATAATTGAGAGGCCCTGTCTTTTGCCAAAATAGCTGCCGCGGGTTTCAGCGGGAACTATGTCACCCATAAGACTCACCCAGGCGGGAATGCCCATATTAGGAAAGGCTATCATAAGCGTGAAGATGGCGATGACTGCCGGCACAGCAATGCTCGGGCACAGGTATGGAATGATGAACAACGGCAGGTATGAGAGCGAATGTATGAGGGTGCATGCGACAAGATAGGGCTTCCTGCGCGAAAGGCGTTCAGTGATGGACGCACCGGCCATCTGGGCAAAAGCGGCGAATACAGGCGGAATAGTGCCTAGCAGGGCCATGGCGAAGTTGCCGGCTGAAAGGGCAATAGCAAAAGGAGACACATAGCTCTCGCCAAAGCCCCACATTACCGACCACGCCATTCCTTCCCTTACGGACAGAGAACAGGAGTGCGCCTTCGCCTCCTCTTCATCCTTGCAGCCCGCTGGCAGAACCGGTCTTGTCAAATCAGGTTTCTCAGACACGGGTACGGATTATGCCTGACTAACTTCAAATGTCATCAGTTTTCGTAAGAGAACGAATATGAAGAAAGATTCTCACGCCCGATCTTCTACCGCTCTACTCGGCGGACAGCGGAACTTCGCAAAATGTCAGCGCGGCAATGTTGTTCTGGCCGTAAAGCAGGTTCCTCGGATCCCATTTCCTGTCAACGAGGTATGTGATCGTTTTAGCGCCTGTTGGTGCCACCAGCTTGAGCTTGACCACATTGCCTGACGCCGAGCCCTCAGTTATTCCGCTCTTGCCTCCATCGAGGTAGAACTCAGTCACGAGCGAATTGGTCCATTTCATAGGCTGATCGAACTCCAGCGCAACCTCATCCTTCCTTTCGCTGGTGAAGTATGCCCTCCTGAGATCAGGTGCCGTGATCGGATTATCGAAGACCTGTCCGTAGTTGTCCCGCTCCACCAGTGGCGTCATCAGCATGGCCATTTCCGCATAGCCGGCGGCAGGATAATGGCAGGATCCCTCCGGCTTGATGCCGAGCGTGGACATGACACTCATGTTCGAGTACAAGCGAGGCAGGAGCCTCTGCACATCCCGAAACATGTCGCTTTGCCTGTTGCCGCCCTGACCGCAGGCGTTTGGCCATATCTGGTAAATGTAATAGTGTCCGATATTAGGCATGTCCCGCTTCCATACCGCAGACAGGTCCAGGAAATACTGCTGGTATGTTTCCCATCCGTAGCCGCCGTCGGGACCGTCGGTTCCCTGATCGGCTTCGCCCTGATGCCAGAACACACCACGGATTCCGTGTGTGAGCCCGGCTTGTTCCACCCGCTGCATCAGTCGCCCGTAGATCGTAGTCGCGTCCGTGCGATTGGTCAGGTTAGGCATATGCTGGTCAATTCGCGTTCCCCCGACCGCCCCGTTAATAATGCAAATCGGAATCTTCCGGCTTTCCATAATGCTTCTGGCAAGTTCCAGGCCCCAATACCCGACGCTCCCGGGCCCTCCGTGTGCCGCCGTCTGCCACCTGCCACCGTTATATGTACAAAGCCACTCGCTGGTAACAGGGTTGTCATCTTTCCCATATTGTGTGGCTTCGGCATTCGACTGACCATCGATGACATAGGCATCTCCACACACCAGGTTGGTGACAGTGCGCAAAATCATTTCGCCTTTCCCATTCATGGTGCCGAACTCCACCTTGTACCTGATAAGGCCAGGCTTGAGTTTCAGGGTGAACGCATAACGGTACCTTGCGAGCACCTCGGCCGGGGTGGCATCCTCCTCCGCGGCCAGATTCTGTTCTTCCGTCTTGATGAGATTATCACCGGCATAGAGTTTCAGAAAGACCGAGTCGACATGATTGGATAATGAGCCATTATAAAACAGCGTGCCCTCGCCCCTGTTGTCGCTTGCATAGAACTGGTTGTCGACGGGCTTCTCATCCTTCGACGGAGCTCGTTGCACCCATACTTCTGTCGCGGGTTCGCTGACTGTGATCTGCACCGACTGAGTGACCGGCTTGCCGCCGTTACTCACGGCCGCTGTCACGACCAGCTTACCGCTGCTACGTGAGCGCTTAAGGATTAACTTCCCGGGTGCGATTTCCATGGCTTCCACCATGGGCGGAACCGTCCAGTCATACTTCAATTCTCCAGCACTCTTTGACTGCATCTCTTTCACATTGGAAATCTGCGTCACAACCTCGATTGTCTCACGGCCGTCCCACCTTGACGGGGCCTTAAGAGTGAACACCGGGTCCGGAATATCTTCCCGGATGGTTACTGGAATATCCTGCGTCTTCACTCCGTCGGAATATATCGCCTTGAACTGCAGGGTAAATGACTTGTCTCCCGTCACCCGGCCGGCATCCATTGTGAAATTGAACCGGTCCACCTCCTCGACTGTTTCTGCACCACCGCTTTTGATAATCCAGTAGACCTTCTCTGCGCCGCCGGCTTTGGTCTTCACAGTAATGCGCCTGCCCTACGGCAGAACTATCTTCTTCTCTGATATCGAGAAAGCCGCACCCGGCTGTACGAGCAACCCAGCCAAGGTCTGCATCGGCTTCTGGTTCTCGTATTCCAGCTTCACCCAGTCGGCGGAACGAGCGAACCTGGAAATACGTACCTCGTCAATTTCACCGATGAAGCCACGACCTATCCCCATCGACACCGGACTCAGGATATTCATCGTGGCGGGCACGGGAGCAGGGACGTCGAGCTGGCCATTTACATAGATCCGGCTATTCTGACCGTTGTATGCGTAAACAACATGAACCCATTCGGATTTCGGGAGCACACTCGTTCCGCGCACGCCTCCAGCAGAAACCTGGGCCGGTGTGCACATCAGCCGCAAGCTGACGGTGTCATGCTTGCCCCAGCTCAGAATGGTCGTGTTGAATCGTCCTGCCTTGATCCATGCCTCGGAAGTATGGGGCCCGGATGCAAAAGGATATGTTGTGATTCTATCCCCGCAGGCAATACCCCTGCCGCCCGGGAAATGTCTGCCCTGGCCGATCGTGCCGCGGGCAGGCATTGTGTCCATATCCTTCGATTCGAGCGTACCGGCATCGTCCTTCACCGGCTCATTCATATGCCAGACACTGAGATACCCGTTGGATCTATTGAACACAGCCGGCCCGCTGGATTCACTCGCAGCGTCCGCCCTGCCCCAGTACATCTTCAGCTCCTGCCGCGCATTGCCCATAATGGCCGGTATCCGCACCCAGATGGCGGCAGTCCCGGCTGCAGAATCCCAGTTGTCGATCTGGTATGCCAGCGGTTCGCCAGTGGCAGTGGCAAACCGGATGTCTTCTCCACTGGCCTTAGCTTCATTGAAGTGGAACCAGTCCTTGTCCAGTCTCACCAGCACAGGAAAATCCTTTTCCGAGGCCGTCGCCGGCAGATCCGCGCCTTCCGGCATAGTGAGCAGGTACAGTGAACCGGACTGCTGCCATCCCTTGTATTGGAATGCCGCGACCCTGGCCCTTTCTCCGGACGATGACGCAACAGGAAGCGGTGGATACTCCGTGCGTAGCCCGTACTTGGTCGCCAGATAGGCGCCAACCAGATCTTCATCCGTGGGCGACAGCATGGTTTGATAACCAAGTATCTCGGCAACCTCGAAATCGCACGTAGCAAGTCCGTCATTGTTCCCAATCGCGTAACCGGCGGCCTCCATGTCGTTATCATTCACGACAATCCTGAGAACCATGTAGTTAGTCAAAGGCGAACAATCGAACGCCGGTCCCGGAAGCACAACACCGTTCCTGGTGACAGCAACCGGCGACTGGTCGGTCCAGAACCCGGTGTCTCCACCCCAGGTGTTCCAGCTCGAACGCCGCCCCTGCATGCGACCGAGAAAACTGCCCGTGCCACTCCATCGTGCGGCAGGCGAACGCACCACGACATACTGTTCCTTTGCAAAGAACTTCCCGGCAAGGGCAAGCCATCCACCCCTGAACTTAACAACTGGCTTAGAATTAACCCGGTTCAGCGCAAGCACCGGCGCGCCGGCGCCGGGAGTTCCATGATGCCCGTTACCCGATCTGTCATTCCAGGCCAGTACAACTCCGTTACTATCCGTGCGAACTGCAGTCCCGGCATCATACCAGCAGATTAATCCGTTGGTTACCACAAGAGCCGGAGTCGCTTCATGTCTCATCAGGCTGGGACGCCGCGCCGCGCCGTCCGTCGCCGATCCCGCTGGATCGCCCATTTTACCCGCCGATGCCACCGCAGCAGGCGCAGAATACGACGTGCCGATGCCGTACTTTGCAGCCAGGTACGAGCCAACTGCTGCTTCTTCACTGGGCGACAGCGGATTCGCGTACCCGATCATTTCGGCAACGTCAAAATCACAGGAGGCGCCATCCGCCATACCGATCTGGTAGCTGTTCCGACTCATATCTCCATCGTTCACATCAATTTTGATGATCATGAAGTCGGTGATAGGCCCAAGGTCAAAGGGGCGAGAGAGTCTTGTCCCGTTCCTGGAGACAGCAACAGGATACTGGTCGCCCCAGAACGCGGACGATCCTCTTGCAAGCCTGTAACACGAACTCCGTCCCCACCTGCGGCCGAGAAAACAGCCATCACTATTCCACTTTCCGTTTGGCGAGCGGACTACGACATACACCTCTTCCACGAAGAACGGCCCGTCGAGATTGAGCCCGCAGGGACCGGTGCCGGTTCTGAACTGGACAACAGGTTTTGAATTGATCTGATTTGCCGCCAGAACCGCCGCACCAGCCGCCGGGGTCCCGAAATGATCGTTACCTGACAAATCGTTCCAGATCTTCACAACTCCATTGCTGTCCGCCGCGACACCGGTACCAGCATCGTACCAGCACACCAGGCCGTTGGTTACAGGAAGACTCGCCGGCGCTGAGCCGACTGGTTCCCCGCCGGCAATATGGCCTGCCATCACCACTGCAATCATCAATGCCACATTCTTCATGATATTCCTCATAACTCAGAACATTGTCATATCAACGAAGTCATCATGGTGGTGTAACTCAGAAACGGAGTCAAGTGAAGTGGTCATGTCAATCTACAGCTATGGCTTTCGTCAACTGCCACGTCCTGCCAGTCCTGCCCGCCGGGAGCACATCACATCGGTCGGCGTGCTTGCATGGATGACGCATTTCTGAGATGTTTATATCTCTTCTATCAACAGGAACAAGGAGACGCGACATGGCACAAAACACCAGAACGTTCATGGGCACTATCAAGAGTTCTGCGGAACTCGCTAAGAAGCAGGCACTCATTAAACAGCGCGAACTGGTGGACCTGAGATCTATACACACAAAACTGGGAGAGTACGCGTTCACGCACGGGATCGGACGGGAACAATTGCCGGCACAGTTTCAGCAGATTGCATCCTTTGACACCGAGATTGAAAGCAAGCGGATCCACCCGCCACTCAGCGCGACAGCCACCATTATTGACAAAGCCAGGCATGGGGCGAACATTGTAAAGAATCGAGTGATGATTGAGGCCATTCTGCTGCGCCGGAAGAATGTCGCTATTGATCTCGGACGTAGTCTCTGCGCGTATGATGTTGATGATCAGACAATCACAGATCTCCAGAAGGATGCGCAACGGATCGAAGAAGAAATCACCGCTCTGAAGACGCCGGCTGCAGGGCAGTAACGAAGGAAATGAAATGAACACAGCAAGAAAGGCAATGGTTCTGGCTGGAATTATGGCGTCTGCCTGCCTGGCAATCGGCCGACTACAGGCTGCAGGCGATTCGGGCGAGAAAGTCAACGATCCGTGCGGTGTTCTTCGAAAACCAATCCCTGATAAAATTGTGGTGCTCACATTCGATGATGGACCGGCAAGCGGCTACACGGTTGTGGCGCCGGTCCTGAAATCGTTTGGATTCAATGGATCATTCTATGTCTGCGACTTTGATTCGTTCAAGACTCGCAAGGACTGGTACATGACCTGGCGGCAGATGAAGGCTATGTCGGACCAAGGCTTTGAAATCGGCAACCACTCGGTTGGGCATTCCTCGGGTTTTGATGCTATGCTGAGAATGGAAGACGCACTGCTGGCTAATAATGTTCCCAAGCCGACAACCATCGCCTGGCCACTCCACAATGCGAATGTGACACCTGATCTGCCTGCGGCCGGATACATCTTTGCACGAGGCGGTCATAACCGCGCATACAGGCCGACGGTGGATAATCCTTTCGAGATTCCTTCCATGTGGTGCAACAATCTTGAGGGGTTTGTCAATATGGTACGCCAAGCCGCTGGGGGCAAGATCGTGGCCATCTGCTATCATGGCGTGCCCGACATGGAGCATCCGCCCGTTTCATTAGACCCGGAGGTCTTTAAAGTTCAGATGCAGTACTTGAAAGACAATAATTACAAAGTAATAGCACTGCGCGATCTTGCTGAGTATATCGATCCGGCAAAGGCCGCAAAGTTACCGCCAACGGCGCGGGATTTCAAAGATGCAGCTCCGGTTACCATGGCGACTGAGGAAAAGCCATGCGGGACACCCAGCGCTCCTGCGGCGCCTGGGGCGAAATTCAGGCCCCTGCCGCACAAGGCGACAGGGAGCTCATCCATCGCGCAGAGGCAGCCCCCGCCGGTTGCTATTGTGACCCCGATTGACGGCGGTCGGCCAAGTGTTTTCACATGGCGCAATGCGGAAGGCGGGAACTGGAGTGATGCATCAAAGTGGTCGAACAATCTGGCCAGTGGATCTGCGCCGATTGTAAATGGGCAGGCGGATTACATTCTTAACTTCAACCAGCGCGGCTCCTCTGCCGTAACAAATGATCTGAACGCTGGATTCACGCTTACCCGGCTCATCCTTGGAGATGACTGCAGAGGTACGACTGTGAGCGGCAATAGCATAACGTTCACCAGAGACCACGCTAGCGGCGTTCCGCCGGCAATTAATGCCTGCAAATGTCAGAGGGTTGACATCAACGTGCCGGTAGAGCTTAAGGATAGCCTGGATGTAAATACGTCTCCTGATAAAGACCCCAATTGTTTCATCAGTTTCAATGGTGTGATCTCAGGGCCCGGCGCCTTGACACTTAACAGTAGCGGCGATCCCGACGTCGCCGGGATCAATTTTCATGATGTTCACTTCGGCATCCTGCAAATCAACAGCTCCAACACCTACGGTGGCGGCACCATTATCAACGGCGGCAAGATTAACGTGCGAAGAGCTGACGGACTTGGAACTGGACCGATAACGCTGGACAATTTCGGCACGCTATCCACCGATGGCGTCCTTGCCAACCCTCTGACTGTTAACGACGGAACGCTCTTTCATTGCGCCTTGAGCGGTCCCATAAAACTGAACGGAATCGCCAGTTTGATTGGCAACTGCACTATTACCGGCGGAATGAGCGGAGTCGGCGGCTTTACACTGTTCGGCATCAACGGAACATACCTCAGTATGACGCCCGGCGGCACCGTGACCCTTTGCGGCACTAATACCTACAGCGGTCCGACCACTGTCTTTCCGGGTACCCTGATTGTGAAAAAGGCCGCAGCCCTCTATAATACTGACACAACGCAATGGACTCCGGCAAACGTTACAATACACAAGGCTGCAACGCTTCGGCTCAGTGTCGGCGGTCCTGGCGAGTTCACTGGTGATCAAGTCGGCAGATTTCTCAAGAATCTCACAATCTCGGTCAACAGCAACGGCATGATGGGCGGTTCCGTATTGTGCCTGGACACCTCCAATGCAAAGGATCTTGTCAGAGTTTCAGCTGACATTTCTGATTCTAAAGGTCCCGGCGGCGGCGCATTTCTAATCAAGAAATGTGGAGCAGGCACAATGCAGCTTTCAGGCAGAAACACCTATACTGGCCAGACGATCCTGGAGGGTGGCGCGCTGAGCGTGGCTTCATTCAATAACTTCGTCAAAGGCAAACCGGGCAGCAGCCTGGGTACGCCAATGGATATTGAGGCCGGCGAGATTGTCATAGGTGAAGAAGGCAAGAATGGTGACTGTGCTCTGATTTATACCGGGGCAGGCGAAACTTCCGACCGCGTAATGAACCTTGCTGGAAAGAATTCAACCGTGAGCTTCGATCAATCCGGTAAGGGATTGCTGAAACTTTCCAGCACATTCATGATCTCCGGCTATGGTGGAAACAAGATCATCGTGCTTAAGGGTGACACCGCCGGCAAGGGCGAGCTTGCCGGCAGTATTGCTAATCCCCACGACCGCGCCGGCAAGGCGACGACTTCAATAACCAAGGCAGGCAGCGGCACCTGGACGCTCTCAGGGACCAATAGTTACAAAGGAACCACCAGCGTCTCGGGCGGCATCCTCGCCTGTACCGGCTCGGCCTCACTGGGCGGCGGTGCCCTCGACATCGGTAGCGGCGGTAAGCTTTGTCTGAATTACACCGGCACCCGCCGGATCACTGCCTTGACTCTCAATGGCGCCGCGCAGGTCGCCGGCACCTACGGATCGACCGCCTCGACCGCGACTTTCAATAATGACACCTGCTTCACCGGCCGCGGCACAGTGACGGTGGGCCCATAGCTGTAACATAATTGTTCCGCCATGCTTTCAAGTCTCAGCCTTCATCCTTTTTTCCCCGGCTTCTTCCCTCCACCAGGATATGGCTTCACCTGCGCACGCTCGGCCCAGACTTCCCACTTCCCGGCAAGATCCCTCGTTATCCCGGGCTTCTCAGCTTCAAGATTCTTCAATTCCGTACGATCAGTCTTCAGATCATAAAGTTCCCAGACGCCGTTCCGGCCCAACCGTACCAGCTTCCAGTCACCAACACGTACAGCCGCATTGCCTTCGTGTTCCCAGTAAAGAGTTCGCTCCTTTACAGGCTTTCCACTCATGGCATCAACAAGAGAAGTACCCTCCATCGGTAATATGGACTTACCCTTGAATTCCACTGGATATTTTGCACCCGCAACATCTACGCATGTTGCCATTATGTCAATCAAATGTCCGGGCTGCTGACGCAAAGTGCCGCCATCCTTGATCCGCGCCGGCCAATGCGCGATCAGCGGAGTGGAAATCCCGCCTTCATGGTTGAAATGCTTGTAACGGCGCAGTGGTGTGTTCTCAAGTGTCGCCCATGACTGACCGCAGAAGACTGTGGAATCCTTCGATCCCGGCTGATTCCCCTCGAGAGTTCCATTGGGTCCGCCTTCGGCATTGCCGCCATTATCACTCATGAAAAGGATTAGCGTGTTATCCAGAATACCGCGACTCTTGAGCGCTTCAACGAGACGGCCAACCGCGGTATCCATGTGCGCAACAACCGCCGCATAGATGGCCATGATATGATCAAAGCGATCCTGCTCCCCGGCGCTAAGTCTGTCCCACGCCTTTACCTGTTCCGGCCGGGACGACAGCGGCCAGGATTTGTCCATGATCCCCAACTCAATCTGTTTTGCATGACGCTGTTCACGGAACTTGTCCCAACCTGTCTTGAACTTGCCGCGGAACTTCGCAATCTCATCTTGCGGAGCCTGCAAGGGAAAGTGCGGCGCATTGTGGCACAGATGCAGATAGAAAGGTTTCTTTTGAGCCAACGCTTCGTCTATGAATTTTATTCCATAGTCCGTCCAAAGATCGGTTGAATACCAGTTCTTCGGCAGAGCCGGATCGTCATTCGCAATGGCCTTACCATTCAGGAACAGCTCGGCTCTCTTGCTATTGCCATAGTAGAAACCACCTGCGGCCGCATTGAGGCTGCGGTCAAAACCTCGATCTACTGGCCTGCCGCCCTCCTGGTGGCCGACGTGCCATTTGCCGGACATCGCAGTAAAATAACCGGCTGGCCTGAGAACCTCTGCAATCGTCACACACTTGTCATTCAAGTGCCCCTGATAACCCGGCACACCGTTATTCTCCGTCATGTGCCCAACACCAGACTGATGGGAATACAAGCCTGTGAGCAACGCGGCGCGGGAAGGACAACATCGTGCCGTGTTATAGAAC
>JBAXMA010000001.1:0-60169 GCA_037134535.1 bacterium | reverse complement strand
TAGTAGTAATTAGAGAAGGTTGCGGCTTCTCTAATTACTACTATGTCTGCTTTGCCTCAAATACTGCTGGCACGGCGTGGGCCTTCTCGTCCACGAATTTTGCAATGCCTGTACCGCCGGGCAGTTTAACCTATGAGGACGGCCTGCGCGGATCAATGTTCCGTCCAACAGAGGACAATGAAACTCCGGTGAACCTGGACGATGCGCATTATACGAACATGTCCACGCGTGTATTTGCCGGCGACAAGATCAACACTATCCTCACAATGACTGAAGTGGCCGGCAAGAACATCATTCTTCATGGTGAGGCAAGCGGCTTTGGCGAGTTCGGAGGCGTCCCCGGCGATGGCGAACATTTCGTGGCGGCCTTGAGCGGCCGGTTCTTTCCAGCTGTCAGCGGCAGCTACAATTTCCACTGGAGTCAGGACGACAGGGGGCTGATGTTTATGGACATGGCCGATGACGGCGTGTTTAGCAACAGCGACCGGGTAGGGTCATACGCAGGGAATGCCAGCGGCAGCAAGAACTTGACGGCCGGGCAAGGCTACAACTTCATATTCTTCATGCAGGAATTTGGTGGCGGTGAGAACCTCTGGTTCAAATATACGCCTCCTGGTGGCAGTGAAGCGTGGGTGAATCCGACCAGTCAGCCTGGTCTGTGGCGCTATGCAAGTGGTGCACTACCGGCGGTCCTCAGCATCAGCAATACACCCGGCACCAATATGTCGGCTAACTCGGCAATGTTGAATGGAATGCTGGCAGCAAAGGGCTACAGCGTCAATGTTTACGCCCACTGGGGCCGCACGAACGGGTTGACTGTGCCGGAGAATTGGGAAACTAACGCGTTTGTGGGCACCTTTCATAGCTACGATGGAGCCATTAGCTATGCGGCCACAGGGTTGGCGTTGGGATCGCAATACTTCTACGCGTTCTCAGTCTCCAATGCGGTGACTAACTTCTGGGCGGTTCCAAGCCGGACTATCGAGATGCTGAATGTTGATACGGATGGAGATGGCCTTCCCGATGCCTGGGAGCACCGTGCTTTTGGCAACACCAATGTCTCAAGTGGAAGACTCGACCAGGACTGGGACAGCGACGGTTTATCCGACCACGACGAATATACGGCTGGCACGGTGGCCACAAATCAGGAAAGCTGCTTCAAACTCAGGCTGTATGTCACTAATGGCGCAGTCCTCGTGCAGTTTGACGGTATGGAGGCTGTCGGGCCAGGCTACGAGGGTCTGGTACGGCGTTACGACTTAGAACAGAGCACGAACCTGCTGCTAGGGCCGTGGCAGCTGGTGCCAGATCGTACGAATATTATTGGGGCTGGAAAAACCATAACGCATACCAATCTTCTGGGCCCACACATTTTCTACCGGAGTAAGGTCTGGCTACAGTGACCACAAAGGCTTTAGAGGCTCATCTCTCTCACTCCGTCGATCGCAGTCGTGTAGCTGCTTTTTCCCAGTCAGAGTTGGCTTTGGCGAGGGCGTCGACCGTGTGGGTGAGATCGCGGTTGAGAGACACGGCGCGACCGGTGTCCTTGTAGATATCGGGATCCTCCAGCGCGGCAGTCTGCGCTTTCTGCAGTGCCTCGAGGCGTGCGACCTCTTTTTCCAGAGTATCAACGGCTTTCTGAAGGGTGCGGCGTTCGCGGAACTTTGCGTTACGGGCTTCGGCCTCATTACGCTTCTGCTCCTTGGCCAGTACGGATGGGCGGTCGGCGGCCGGAACTGATTTGGTGGCAGCGGGTGTTGCATCGGTGGATAGTGCGGCACGTGCCGATGTTGCGCCGGACTTTTCCAGGTAGTATTGGTAGTCGCCGTGATACAGGTGAAGTTTGCCTGAACTCACGTGCAGGACCAGCTTTGCGAGCTTGCGGATGAAATAGACGTCGTGACTGATGAAGACGAGCGTCCCTTCGTAGCAGTCCAGCGCGCTGATGAGAGCCTCAATGCTGGCCATGTCCAGATGCGTTGTCGGCTCGTCCATCAGGAGGACATTGGGCGGATCAAGCAGGAGTTTCACGAGCGCAAGCCGGCTTTTCTCGCCGCCGCTGAGCACTGATACGCGTTTGAATACGTCGTCACCTGTGAACAGGAATGAACCGAGGACAGTACGGACAAATTCCTCCGGCGGCGGCCTGGCCATGCTTGTGGCTTCCTCGAGGACGGTGCGCTTGGGATCGAGCATGTCAATGCGGTACTGGGCGTAGTAACCGACCTTTGCATGCAGGCCGAGTTCGCGGACGCCGGACTGTATCGGCAGAATGCCGGCCAGGATCTTGTTAAGTGTGGATTTACCGGCGCCGTTGGGGCCGACGAGCACAATACGCTGGCCACGTTCGACCTCGATGTTCAGATCATTGTAAACAACCGTCTCGCCATATGCCTGGCGGACGTTTTTGAGTTTGATGACCACCCGGCCGCTCCGGACAGGCTGTGGGAAACGGATCTTTATGCTCCGGCTTACATGTTCCGGCTCTTCTATTATATCCATGCGCTCGATCTGCTTGAGTTTTGCCTGTGCCTGTGCTGCCTTGCTGGCCTTGGCCTTGAAGCGGGTGGCGAATGCCTCCAGTTGATTGATAATCTTCTGCTGGTTCTTGTAGGCGGCCATATGCTGCTCGCCCTGGGCGTCGCGTTGAACGACGTATTCGTCGTAGTTGCCGCGATAGCGACGGAGCTTCCGTTGACGGATTTCGTAAATGGTGCCGACGAGTGCATTAAGGAAATCGCGATCGTGCGAGATCAGCAGGATTGCGCCCTGATAGGATTGAAGGTACTCCTGGAACCACCACAGGGCCTCCAGATCGAGATGATTGGTGGGCTCATCCAGCATCAGCAGGTCTGGTTGCTGGACGAGTAACCGAGCTAGATGTGCCCGCATCACCCAGCCGCCGCTCATGGTCTTGAGCTGCCGGTCAAAATCACGCTCTCGGAATGCCAGCCCGTGCAGAATGGTCTTCGCCTTTGACTCAAACCGGTGTCCGCCAAGCGCATCGAACTCAGCCTGTACCTCGTAGAAATCGTGCGAGTCAGTGTCGTGGCCGGCATCGAACGCTTTGATCCGGCGTTGAAGCTCCGCGACCTGCGGCGTGATTGCAGTGGCCAGTTGCAGGACTGTCTCATCGCCGATCGGTGCGGTTTCCTGAGGTAAATGCCCGACCGTCGCCCCGCGCTCCATCATCATCTCTCCGGTGGTAGGCGAGTCGGTACCGAGGAGAAGGGAGAAGAGAGTGGATTTGCCCGCGCCGTTAGGGCCGACTAGGGCCGCACGGTCGCCGCGATTGATCTGCATCGCCACATCTTCGAAGAGGATTCGCTCGCCGAAACACTTGGACATATTTGATATTGTTAACATGAAGCCGCGGACCATAGCAGGGAGCAGGGCTGGATGGAAGAGAAGTTACTCGGCAATTTTCACCTGTTTCGGCGAGTCCAGAAGGATCAGCGGTCTGCTCCTTCATACTCGAATGCGTAATCCCGGGCCAGGACCGGACTCTTCAGAAACTCGGCGGTTTCCATGCTCTCTGCCGCGCAATGCGGCAGGGAGCATGCGTGAGTGCGAATTGGGGCGCAGATATGCTGTCGCAGATGTGCTTGCCTGAACATGGGTTCTCATATACTTTAGGAACGTAGATGTCGTGCTCCGTCCCATGTGTCGGGGGCGTATGAAGAACTTTCAGTAAAACAGTTACAGGAAGGAAGATACAATGGCCAAAGCAAAGCCGGAAACAACAGATGGACGCCCTGCTGAGATTGAAGCGGTATTATCGAAGATCAGAAAAGATTTTGGCGACGGAGCGATCATGCGACTGGGTGCAGCTGAAGCCAAGAAGGAAGTCGCCTTCATTTCAACCGGCGCTTTTTCTCTCGACCTTGCTCTGGGGATTGGCGGACTGCCGCGCGGCCGGGTGGTGGAAATGTTCGGTCCAGAGGGTTCCGGGAAGACCACTCTTGCGCTTCATGTGATCGCCAGCGCACAGAGGGCGGGCGGCTATGCGGCGTTTGTGGATGCCGAACATGCCATGGACCCCTCATATGCCAGCAGAATTGGCGTAAAACTTGACGATCTTCTGGTCTCGCAGCCATCCTCTGGTGAGGAGGCTCTGACAATTGTCGAGACACTGGTCCGCAGTAATGCCATCGATGTGGTAGTTGTTGACTCGGTAGCAGCGCTTGTGCCGCGCGCGGAGCTGAACGGTGAAATGGGCGATTCTTTCATGGGTCTCCAGGCCCGGTTGATGTCGCAGGCGATGAGGAAGCTGACAGGCTGCATCTCAACCTCGAAGACCCTTTGCATTTTCACCAACCAGATACGTGAAAAGATCGGTGTCATGTTTGGCAATCCGGAAACCACACCTGGTGGGCGCGCCCTGAAATTCTACAGCTCGGTTCGTCTTGATGTCCGCAGGATAGCCACATTGAAAGACAGCGCCGGCCACGGCATAGGCACCAGGATCAGGGTGAAAGTCGTCAAGAACAAGGTGGCACCGCCATTTACAGAAGCGGAATTCGAATGCTATGGCAATGGTATTTCATGGGCCGGTTCTATTCTGGAGTCGGCTATTAAGTACGGAGCCGTTGAGAAGCGTGGCTCATGGCTTTCGTTTGAGGGCCAGCACATCGGTCAGGGTCAGGACGCGGCCAGAGAGCTGCTCGAAAAAGATCCGGAATTACTGAAGCGTGTGGCCGAGAAAGTGAAGGAAAAGGTACTTTCTGGAAAAACAGACGCAGTTGAAGCTGCGGCACCGGTAGCCGATGAAGAGAAATGAACCTTCAGACTACGGACTTCAAAGGTGGCCGCGTGTGCGGATTGATGGCCTTGGGGTCCGGTAGTCCAACTAGAGAGCCTTACCAGTCATGAGAACAGACATTACTGCAGCACAGTTACGCGAATTGTTTCTGGGTTTTTTCGAATCCAAGGGACACAAGGTTATATCGGGCAGTTCGCTCGTTCCGCAAAATGATCCGACCGTCCTCTTTACAACAGCGGGCATGCACCCGCTCGTGCCATACCTTCTTGGCGAACCTCATCCGGCCGGGAAGCGATTGTGTGATTGCCAGAAGTGTATCCGGACAGGGGATATTGATGAAGTCGGCGATGCGATGCACTTGACGTTTTTTGAAATGCTAGGAAACTGGTCGCTCGGTGACTACTTCAAAGAAGAGGCGATAACCTGGTCCCATGAATTCCTGACTTCCCAGCGATTTCTGGGATTTAGTCCCGACCAGCTGCATGTCACGGTGTTTGCAGGCAAAGACCAGGTACCGAAGGATGAGGAATCCATCCGGGTTTGGCAGAAGCTGGGCATTCCGTCTTCACGTATTTATGCGCTGCCGGAGAAGGATAACTGGTGGGGACTTCCGAATGACTCGGGGCCGTGCGGTCCTGACACGGAGATGTTTATTGATACCGGGAAGCTGGCGTGCGGTGTCAGTTGCCGGCCAGGCTGCTCCTGCGGGAAATACTTTGAGATATGGAACGATGTTTTCATGCAATACGAGAAGTTGCCGGATGGTTCAGTGCGCCAGCTAAAGCAGCATAATGTTGATACAGGTATGGGCGTGGAACGTACGGTCGCGATGCTTCAGGGTAAGAAGGATGTTTATGACACTGAGGTGTTCAGACCTCTGATGGACATCATGGCGCTTATGAGCGGCAAAGATCTGAGCAGCACTCCGGAGAATTCGAAAGCCTGTCGCGTTATTGCCGATCACATGCGCAGTTCCACTTTCATACTCGGCGACGCTCAGGGCGTAGTGCCTGGCAATCTCGGGCAGGGATATGTGTTGAGGCGGTTGATTCGCAGGGCCGTGCGGTACGGCAAGAATATCGGGCTTCCTGATGGATTTTCCGCCAGGATCGCCGGAGTGGTTGTGGATTCCCTTGGGTCTGCATATCCGGAGCTTGTGCGAAACAGGCAGAGGATTGAAGAGGAATTGGTCAAGGAGGAGGAGCGTTTCGAGAAGACTCTCCAGAATGGACTTGCCGAGCTCAACAAGACACTCAGCCAGTTGACGGCACATGGCCAGACAGTTCTTTCCGGAAGAGTGGCATTTCGGTTGTATGACACCTGCGGCTTTCCCCTCGAGTTTACAGAGGAAATATGCCGTGAGAAGGGCGTGTCAGTCGACAGGACTGCCTACGATGAGGCGTTTGCAAAGCACAGGGAGGTTTCGAAGCAGGGTGCGGACAAGGCATTCAAAGGCGGCCTGGCTGAAACTTCCGAGGCGACAACAAGGCTTCACACGGCAACACATCTGCTTCACCGCAGTCTTCAGATCGTGCTCGGAAGTCATGTCGCGCAGAAGGGCTCCAATATCACTTCCGAACGGCTGCGTTTCGATTTCTCGCATCCGGACCGGATGACGGATGAGCAGAAGGCTGAAGTGGAACGACTTGTCAATAAAGCCATTGCTGACAAACTGCCGGTTGAAATGGCGGTGATGACTCTTGATGAAGCCAGGGCTGCTGGCGCTACGGCCTTGTTTGAGGCAAAGTATGGCGAGAGCGTGAAGATGTATTCCGCCGGCACTTTTTCAAAGGAAGTGTGTGGTGGTCCCCATGTAGCAAATACAGGCGAACTCGGAAAATTCAAGATATTGAAAGAAGGCGCCTCCAGTTCGGGTGTGAGACGAATCAAGGCGGTACTTGAATAGAGTGAATATCAATTTGACAATCATTGACGGGTGGATGTACAAGATTGCCGTGTAAATCTGTTCAGGTATAAGGAAACATCATGCGCAAGGTTCTTGCAATCCTGTCGGTGCTCAGCTTGAGCGGGGTTAGCTCATTCTCCCAGGACCCTGTTGCTGCGGCAACCAATGCGGCTAATACCGCGATCTCACCTGAAAGTTCTTCACCAGCACCACTATCAACTGTTCTGGACGAAAATGCAGTTAAAGCCGAGGTTGAGGCGGTAAAGGCCAAGAGGAAGAAGGAAGAAGCCCAGCTTCAGGCTGACCTGTCTGAAGCTGAGGATAATCTCAAGGGACTCCTGGCGAGAGAAGCACAACTCAATCGTGAACCTGACAAGATAAATCAGGATATTGCCGATCGTAAGGCCCGAATGGATGCGACGTATCAGGTGATGACTGATATTGAGGGTCCGTTCAGGGCTGCCGAGCAGAAGGCAAAGGAGGGTTTCACGAAGAAAATAATCGGTGATCTCCAGTTGAAGTATGATGCGGAATTCGACCGGGTGATGGCCTTGCACGTCGCCGATACGAATTTTGTTGCCGTGAACCGGATGAGGCCAACCGACTTTGATGATTTAACGGTGGCGCTTGATGCAGCTAATCCAGCCCGATTCATTCGATTTGAAGGCAAAAACGGAAACAAGGTCAGCGGATCCTTTGTTACGATGAACTTTGATCGCGGCCAGAAGGTGTGGCATCCGATTCCTGAGAATGCGACATTTCAAGCTACGGTGCAGAAGCGTAACCCTTTCGTGACTGATGTTCTCGTGCATTTTGGAGCCGATGTTCTAGCGTGCGGCAGCACCAACGTCCTTGACTGGGACGTCCACATTTTTATCGGGAAGAATTACAGCAAGAAGGACGGTGAAAACGGCAAGATGTTTTTTGTCGGAGTCTCGTGGCCTGTTGATCTTGGGCGTCCGGTGTGCTGGCAGAGCGGTGTGCCGCTGGTGTATGACGTAACTCCCAAGCCTGTACGATCGATAGCGGATGATACGACGCCGGAGCTAGCCAAGCAGATAGGAGAATGGGTTTTTGATGATCCTGGTGAGTTGCAGAAGAAGAAAGACGCCATCCTGGCGAACGAGACAGCAAAGCGTGATCATCAGCGGGCCATAATACTTTCAGAGAACCGGCTGGCGCGAAATGCCAAACTGGTTAATGACTGCAAGGATAAGCAGAAGGAAGAGCAGGATAAGATTGACGACATCAAGCGCAAACTTGACGAGTACAAGGAAGATGATCCGACGACAGCGCCTGTATCTACCAACTCCGTTCCGAGCACAGGTTCTTCAACCAATGCCGCCATGGAAGGGCTGCAGTAAGAGCCGGGATGGTTCGGGAGTTGTATGTGAGTCCCTCACGACAGCTTGAAATTCTGTGTTCGGCTTGCGGCGCAGACACCCTCATTGTAAGAGAACCCACGTACGAAGGCCTCAAGAAGACCGGTGAAACATTCAAGTGTGCTGCCTGCGGCCACGAATACCCGGACGAGAGTGGGGTCCCTTTCAAACCGCAGAAGACATTGAAAATCTTTGATGAATCCGATGCCGACCGGAAGCTTTCAGTATTTCAGGAAAACGAGAAGGGCATGACTTGTCACTATTGCAGGCACTACGTAATAAACCCATTCACACAGCGTTGTGGTCTGAGTTTCAAGCCGGTCGAAGCCACTGACTCATGCGAGCAGTTTGCTTTGCCGGACAAGCCCGACAATAATCCGGTCGCCACGCCTGCATGAGTAGCGTCCGTATATCATGGCACATGATAAATATAGGCAAATGTGCTTGTCGTCCGGGCAGTTGCGTTTGAGGCATTTTCTGTTCCGAGTGTAGCCGTCACAGTGAGAATTCGCACAACGAAGTCCTGGCCGGCTTCCGGAGCGCGCAGGCTCGTGTAGATGACTTGTTCGCCGGTAGTCGCGCTGAGGAGACCCCATGGATCAGTAGCATCGCTTTCGGTGTTCGTGCTGCTAATGCTCCACGTATATCTGACGCCACCGGACGCCACAAAGGCCTGAGACTGGTACTTTCTGATCTCGGCCCTTTGGGGCGATACTGATACAGAGAAGTCCTGTACTGGCGAAACCTCGCATCCGGCAAAGACGCAAACTGCCGACAGCATGGCCCAGCCGGCTATGCGGACCGGCAAACAGCTCAACACTCGGTATGATGTTTTCATAGTTACCTCACAATGGATCAATTAGTTCGTTTACAATTCTCTTGTTTTCGTCGACCTGCTTCACTACTGGCACGCTCCTGACATTTTGTTTCGGGCGGGGAATCTCCACCGGTTCGAGTGCTTTTCTGAATGTTGAAGGATGCATGACCTTGCCCTGGATGGCAAGGACGGCCCGTTCCACCTGCCGATCAGCGGTGACGACCACGGAAGTTCCGCCCCGCTGGCTCTGCTGCAAAAGTCCTACGATGAACCGTGCAGCATCATCATTTCTGTCCACATAACGTACTCTTACTCCCCTGAAATTTCCGCCATCTGTGGCGACGCGCAACGCTGGTCCGTTCAATACGGCAGTCAAGCTGAGCTTCTCTCTTTCCAGAAAGAGAGCAAGACGATTTAACGTGGAGACCTTCTCCTGCGCAGACGGTTGCCTGCCGTTTGCTCCCGTAATGGTGAGGGATTCGATGTCAATAATGGCGGCAGAGAACTCATCTTTCCCGCCCTCGGCGGGCCCGGCGAAGGTGAATAGACTCTTTATCCGGTTCAGTACACTCATTCTCTTCTTCCTCTTTCGCCTTATACGAACTGCGTTATTACAGATAAATGAATCCTACTTTCTATACTACGGGAGTCAATGGCAATATATTGGGTTGCGGAAACACTTTTCTTCTGCAATATTCGGGGCTTATGGAAAAAAGAACGGATATTCATTGGATAGCAGGCAGATTATTGATCTGCTTTGTCATGGCTCTGGCGGTTTTTATGTGCAGCAGAACCGGTTCGGGTGAAGTCGGCATGGTGGATGGTGTCGTAGCAGTAGTAGGGGACAGAAATGTCCTCTACAGCGACGTTGCCAGAAGCGCAGTTGGTGAGTATCGCAGGCTCGCGAAGACTTACAGTGGACAGGAACTCCAGACGAGGGCAGATGAAGTCTACCGTAAGACGCTGCTCTCCATCGTGGAGCGGTATATTATTCTGGCAACTCATGAGAATCCCGGTCCCGAAGCAGTTGATAAGATGGTAGATGCCCAACTTGAAGAGATTGTCCAATCCTCGTTCAAGGGTGATCGGAGCGGTTTTATTGAGGCCCTCGCAACGGAGCATGTAGCCCTGCAGGACTGGAGGAATGAGATCCGCGACAATATTCTTGTCTCGATGTTCAAGCGAAATGAAGTTGATTCAAAAGTCTTGTTTTCACCAACGGCGGTGCGTCGTGAGTACGATGCCAACAGAGATAAGTACAAGGAGGCCTATTCGACTCAATTGCGCACCATTGCAATAGCCAGGGGCGAGACGGACGCCGATGTTGCGCGCGGGAGGCAGCGGGCGGAAGAGATACAAAAACAGGCAGTGGCAGGTAAGGATTTTGAATCGTTGCAGAAGGATGCGAGTCCGGACGGAAAAGCTGATGAGCCGGGCTGGGTTGGACCGGGTGACCTGAGACCAGAAATTGACAAGGTTGTTTCGGGCGTGAAGGCTGGCGGAATAAGTCCCGTTGTTGAAGCCGGCGATTCATTCCTTGTAATAAAGGTTGAGGCCCGCCGCACAGAGAAGGCAATTTCATTTGCAGAAGCCAGAGGTGAGCTCGAGCGGCAAGTGAGGCAGAAAGAGCAGCTTCGTCTCTACAACCTGTGGATGGAGAGACTGCGCAAGCAAGTGTATGTGAAATTGATTCAACCTGAAATGGTTCGGAAATGAGCAGGTCCATTGTCCTCTGTCTCACGCTCGGTGATATTGGCGGAATAGGCCCTGAAGTTGTCCTGAAAACCGTATACCGGTTTCCCTGGCCGCGGTGTTTGCGATTCGTGATTGTCGGCTCATCTCCTGTTCTTCGCGAAGAAGCTAGAAAGCTTCATCTTCCTTGTGCTGCAGAGTGGACTCCCGGCTCGGTTTTTCCTTCTGCGAGGACGGTTGTGTGGGATCCGGGTCCGTTCGCGGGCATTACATACAAACCCGGCACCATGCAGGAGAGTGCAGCACGGGCGGCTGTGGCATGGGTGGCGGCGGCGGCAGGGAGTTGCACTGCAGGCTGCTGCGATGGCATGGTCACTGCTCCGATCTGCAAAGAAGGGCTGGACCGGGCCGGAATCAAGGTGCCTGGACACACAGAATTGCTGGCGGAGCTGACTGGTACTCGCAGGTATGCAATGATGCTTGTCGGCGGATGTCTGCGGGTGGTGCTTGCAACGCGCCATATTGCCCTCAAAGATGTGCCTGGTGAACTGTCAATCAAAGGCATTGTAGCCGCAGGTCAGCTTGCCGGAGAAGCCCTGCCATGGCTTGGCGCCAGCAAGACCACACTGGCGGTATGCGGTTTAAATCCGCACGCCGGTGATGGCGGCGTGCTGGGTAGTGAAGAGAAAAGCATGATTGTTCCAGCAATAAAAGCTCTGCGCAGAAAAGGACTATCAGTTGTCGGTCCGGTGCCGGCTGACACGGTTTTTCATGCGGCAGTCAGAGGTGACTACGGTGCCGTGCTGGCAATGTATCATGATCAAGGGTTGGGCCCGCTCAAGACGGTGGCGTTTGACAGCGGGGTCAATGTCACCCTTGGATTGCCGATTGTGCGGACCTCGCCTGATCATGGAACAGCGTTTGATATCGCTGGCAGAGGAATAGCCAGTCCCCGCAGCATGGTTAATGCGGTCCGGCTTGCTTACAAACTGGCGACGAGGCCGAACCCATGGGCGGACATGGCCAGGTCAGCGGCCCACCGGCGGCGCGGTGTGCCTTTATGAACTTGACCAGCCCAAGCAGCGTCAGATCCATCCTTGATCAACTGGATGTAATACCCAGCAAGGCAAGGGGCCAGAACTTTCTCATAGACCGGAATATCCTCGATATTATTATGTCCGTGGCCGCGATACAGGCCGACGATTGTGTGCTGGAGATCGGTCCCGGGCTTGGCGTCGTAACCGGGGAACTCCTCGGTAAGGCCCGGCATGTCGTGGCGGTGGAAATTGACAGCAGATTTTGTGCGTATCTCGCTGAGCGGTTTAAGGCAGCTGAGAATCTTCAGCTGATCTGCGGGGACGCGCTTGATCTGGATCTTGCGGCATTGCCCGATGCGGGACGGCAGAAGGTGGTGGCTAATCTTCCGTATTCAGTGGCCAGCCGTGTGCTTGTGAACCTGGCGGAGTCAGCTGCCCCGCCGCCCGCTGTTGTGACAACAATCCAGCTTGAAGTGGCCAATCGTCTGACGGCCGGGCCTGGAAGCAAAGACTATGGAGCGCTGAGTATATGGGTCCAGGCCGTCTATGACGTGGCCATCCGGAAAGTTGTCAGTTCGACTTGTTTCTGGCCGCGGCCGGGGGTTGAATCAGCAGTTGTGAGTATGAAGAAGAGAAATGACGGGGCTTTTGTCTTGAAGGACAGAAAACTGTTTCATCTCGTGGTGAAATATTCATTCATGCAGAGACGCAAGCAACTGGCGAGCACGCTCGCCAGGATTCCGGAGTTTGCCACCACGTCACCTGGTGAGTGGCGGCAAGAGCTGGAGAAGCTCGGTATCGATTCGTGCGCCAGGCCTGAGGATCTTGCCATTAGCGAATGGTGTCAGCTGGCAGATGTCGCCTCAAGTCTTCATCCGGAACGAAAATGAAGTCCGGCGACGCCAGTCCCTTTGCGGGAACTCCATTGCGGAGTGCGGGCCCTGCCTGATGCCGCCATTCTGTATTTTCTGTGTGGATGCCAGCGGACTAATAAACGCCTTGCTTCATTCAAACCGGTGGTGATAAGTATGTCGCGAATTTGCCTCGGGGCATCCCGCCCGGTATTGTCGTCTAAGTGGCTGAGATGGGGGTCTTAATGAAAAATGTCCGCCTTGGAGTTGTCGGTGTTGGAGCAATGGGATCATTTCACGCCAGTTCGGTCATGGAGCAGAAGGTTGGGAGATGTGAACTGACCGCTGTGTGCGATGTTAACCCGGCCGCGCTTGCGAAATTCGACGACAAGATCCTTAAGTTCGGTAAGAGCGGTGAACTGATCCGGTCAGGAGCTTGTGATGCAGTTCTTATTGCCACGCCGCACTACGGCCACACAACGATCGGGATTGACGTGCTTGAACAGGGTCTGCACTTGCTTGTCGAGAAGCCAGTGTCGGTTCACAAGGCCGACTGCGACCGTTTGACCGCTGCACATAGGGGGAAGCGCCAGGTTTTTGCAGCCATGTTTAATCAGAGGACGGATCCGCACTACAGAAAAGTAAAACAGCTTATTGATAGCGGCCAGTTAGGCGAGCTTGTCCGGGTAAGCTGGATAGTTACCTCGTGGTTCCGGACCGATGCATACTATGCCAGCGGCGGTTGGCGGGCGACATGGGCAGGCGAGGGCGGCGGAGTGCTTCTCAATCAGTGCCCGCACCAGTTGGATCTGCTGCAGTGGCTCTGCGGCATGCCAGTTAAAGTATGCGGATTCTGTGGTCTCGGCAAAAGGCATAGTATTGAGGTTGAAGACGAGGTGACTGCCTACCTTGAGTATGCGAACGGCGCAACAGGTGTTTTTGTCACATCGACCGGCGAAGCGCCTGGAACAAACCGCCTTGAGATTGCCGGCGATCTTGGGAAAGTGGTCGTTGAGAATAACAAGATATCATTTACAAGGAATGAAAGTTCCGCGCGAGCCTTCTGTCGAACAGCTGAAGGGCTTTTTGCATCGCCGGACGTTTGGAATGTCGAGATTCCGGCGAATGGTTTTGGTGGGCAGCACGTCGAGGTGCTGCAGAACTTCATAAACGCGATTCTGGATGGTGCGGCGCTGATTGCGCCAGCTCGCGAGGGGGCCCGATCGGTTGAACTTGCGAATGCCATGCTCTATTCGTCGCTTATGGGCAGAGCGGTGGATCTGCCGCTGGATGGCCGGGCCTATGAGCGGGTGTTGAAGAAGCTCGTAGCGATTTCCGGCAAGAAGAAGATCGGTCGCAAAGCCGGTCCGGTTACTTACGATGTCTCTGGATCGTTCAGGGGAACACAGAAATGAAGATAGGCCAGGTTGCCGCTCAACTGTTCACGATCAGAGATCACGCAAAGACGTCGAAGGACTTCGCTGCTTCCATGAAGCGCATAAAGGCGATCGGGTATCCAGCTGTTCAAGTCAGTGGAATCGGACCGATTGAGACGGCCGAGGTTGCCAGGATTCTGGCTGGTGAGGGGCTCGTGTGCTGTGCCACCCACGAGGGTAATATCATCACTGAACCATGCAAGGTGGTGGACCGGCTTAACGGACTTTCCTGCAAGTACACAGCCTACCCGTATCCCGGTGTAAAACTGGAGACGCTTGCCGATGTTAAGGACCTTGCAGCAAGATTGAACAGTGCCGGCAAGGTTCTTTCTGACGGCGGCAAGGTGCTCACCTATCACAATCACAACATTGAATTTCGCCGGATTGACGGGCGTCTTATTCTTGACGTCCTCTACAGTGAGACGGATGCGCATTTTCTTCAGGGCGAGATAGACACTTTCTGGGTGCAATACGGCGGCGGAGATCCTGTCCAGTGGTGCGAGCGACTGAAGAACAGGCTGCCCCTGCTTCACATGAAGGATTACATGACTGATGGCGGGAATGCGCATGCTATGACTGAGATAGGCTGCGGCAATCTTGACTGGAAGCGTATCGTTCTGGCTGCGGAACGTTCCGGATGCCAGTGGTTCATTGTTGAACAGGATATATGTCCGGGGGATCCGTTTGAGTCACTCCGGCTCAGTTTTGACTACATTAAGGAGAATCTGTGTACCTGACAGGATTTGCGGACGAGGCTGCGGGTGATATTGATGGTCAGATCGGGGCCACAAGGGAGCTGGGCTGGAGTAATATCGAGTCCCGCAACATCAGCGGCCGGAACATACATGATATTCCTGAGGATCAGTTTGAGGTCGTATGTGGCAAACTTCGGGATGCCGGAGTCAGGATCAACTGTTTCGGCTCAGCCATAGCCAACTGGGGCAAAAGCATAGAAGTGCCTTTTGACTCGTCTCTTGCTGAAGCGAAGCGCGCCATTCCGAGGATGAAGGCGCTTGGGACAGAGTTGATCCGGATAATGAGTCTGGCGGTCCGGAAGAATCATGGTCCTGACGATCAGATGGAGGAGGAGCGTTTTCGCCGTCTGCGCGAACTTGTGAAGATGTTTGCCGATGCAGGACTCACATGCGTTCATGAGAACTGTATGAACTACGGCGGGATGGGCGCAGTTTATACAATGCGGCTTCTTGATGCTGTCCCCGGCTTGAGGCTTGTGTTTGACACAGGCAATCCTATTTTTACCGATGACTATTCAAAAAAGCCTCCATGCCCGAAACAGTCATCATGGGAATTCTATGCCAGTGTCAGGGAGCATGTTTCCTATATTCACATCAAGGACGGGGTCTGGGACACAAAGACCGGTGAAATGACGTATACTTTTGCAGGCGACGGGCATGGCGATGTGAAGAGAATCCTGACTGATCTCCTGAGCCGCGGCTATGCCGGCGGGATCTCAATTGAACCTCATCTTTCGGTTGTGTTTCATGACGAATCCGTCAAAGATGAAGCAATCGCCCGTCGTTCCAATTATGTGGAATACGGCCGACGGTTGATGAAACTTCTGGCGGAGATTCAAACAGGCCGGTGAGTTGAGCTGGTAAATCGCTTGTGTTTGCGCGTAGAATCTGCGCAAAGTTACGCAATTGTTTCTGGAGTCCCTCTGCTATGAATGGCCGTAGTTGTATTTCCGTGTTGTACAGGGTACTTGCCGCCTTGCTGGTGGTAAGCCTCCCAATAGCGGCGGAGTCGCCGCAAAAGCAGTCAAATGCGCCGTCCTATGGCGAGATTGCAACTGCATTCTCCCGGAGAATGCCGGCCCTTCACCTTGAGATGACACAGCTGGATGAGGCCACCTCTGAAAGGATCTTCAAGCTCTACATTAACCTTCTGGACAATGATCACAGCATGTTTCTGGCCTCTGACATCGAAAAGGCCAGAACCAGGGAGCGCAGTCTTGCAGACATGCTGAAGAATGGCGACGTGAGTCTTGCCTTTGAGATGGTAAGTCTGCTCCGGAAAAGAGTTGCAGAGCGATGCGACTATGTTGACGCTCTTCTGAAGGATGGGATCAGCGTTGATGCAAAGGAAGAACTTCTCAGAGACAGGCGTACCTCGCCCTGGCCGACTGACCTGAAAGAGCAGAACGATCTCTGGCGCAAGATCATCAAGGATCAGTACATCCGGCATGTTCTAGATGCTGAATTGAGGCATAAGAAGGGCGACGGTAAGGTTGATGCCCCGAAAACGGAAGTGAAACAGCCCAAGGCTGGCACAGAAAAGATCAAAGATCAGCCGGAAGCAAAACCGGACAAGGAGATCAAGGTGCCGACTCCTGAGGAATTGATCTCGAAGCGTTATAGGCAGCTTCTCAGTATGCTCAAGGATATGGACGACGATACAATCTTCCAACAGTACATGTCTGCCGTCGCCCGGTCTTTTGATCCGCACTCGGACTACATGTCGGCAAGCACTTCCGAGGATTTCGACATAAGTATGAAGCTCTCGCTGGTTGGTATCGGGGCACTGCTGACGAGTGAAGACGGTGCCGCGAAAGTAGTGAGAATAATTCCGGGCGGCGCCGCTGCCAGCGATGGGAGGTTGAAACCCGGCGACAAGATTATTGCCGTCGGGCAGGGCGAAGTTGAACCTGTGGATGTGCTGCACTGGCCACTTACTAAAACAGTTCGCCTTATTCGCGGACCGAAGGGAACTGTGGTGGTACTGGTAGTTATTCCAGCTGCTGACAGCGCAGGTTCCGGGACTGTCAAGTTGTCGCTCGTGAGGGATGACGTCAAACTGGAAGATGCAGAAGCAAAGGGCACCAACAGGGTCATGAAGGCAGCCGGAGATCCTGCCAGGAAGCTGGGAGTGATCTCATTGCCGAGTTTCTATTCCGACATGAAGGCCAGAAACGGCGGTGAAGAGTTCAAAAGTTCGTCCCGTGACGTCAAACGCATATTGCAGGGTATGGTCGAGGATGGAGTGCAGGGAGTCGTGCTTGACCTGCGTAACAACGGTGGCGGGTCGCTGTCTGAAGCAGTTGAAATGACGGGGCTCTTCATCAAAACCGGACCGGTTGTTCAAGTCAAGGACAAGCGGGCGATCACAGTCCTGCAGGACGAGGAAGTGGACACTGTCTATGCCGGGCCGCTTGTGGTCATGGTGGATCGCATGAGCGCCTCTGCATCGGAAATTCTGGCGGCTGCCCTGCAGGACTATGGGCGCGCAGTGATCGTCGGCGATTCGAGGACCCATGGGAAAGGCACTGTTCAATCTGTCGTACCGATCAGAAACTCAAAACTGGAGCTGGGTACCCTGAAAGTGACGACGGCGACTTTTTATAGATTTACTGGAAAATCCACACAGAGGGAAGGGGTTGCATCTGACATTCAGGTGCCGTCTCCGCTTCAGGCTCTGGAAATCGGGGAAGAGTATCTGGAGTATGCCCTGCCATGGTCCAGAATTGCAGCGGTTGATTTCGGACGCGAAGCGGCCAGGAGTGTTGTTGAGGACCTCCTGTTCTGGCGGACGCCCAGGGACGAGGATGATTGCCAGAAGGTTGTCGACTGTCAGGCGCTTATCGGAGTGCTCAGGACAAAATCAGAGGAACGCCGGAAAAAAGATTCCCGCTTTACGGCCAGAGAAGAACTGCTGAAGAGTTTTGCTGCGCGTCAGAAGAAGTCCACTGTTTCTCTCAAGCTCGCAGAGCGCCGGGAGCAAGCCAAGGAGGAAATGCGGCTTGATGAACTGCAACGGCTTTCGATGGATGATTCCGATGAGGGCGAGAAGAAGCAGGATGGCGGTGGCCTTGTTCTGGAGGAGGCACTGAACATTCTCTCGGACATGGTGACGGAAACGCGCCGGTCCAGATGATGTTGGCAGGAACTGTGAAGAAAATGCCGAACCCAGGAATGAGTTCCTTGGACATAGATCTTGTTTATGGGAGTTGAGATGAAACTGCGATTTTGGAAAATGCATGGAGCCGGCAATGATTTCATTCTAGCAGATGATCGTGCTGGAAAATTCCCGGTTGCTGATAAAGGGTGGATCACCCGGATTTCAACCAGGCGGACAGGGATTGGTTGCGAGGGCGTTATTCTGATTCAGAAATCGAAAAAGGCCGATTTCAGGATGCGGTTTTTTAATCCGGATGGTGGTGAGGCTGATATGTGCGGGAACGGGGCCAGATGCATAGCACGGCTTGCGTACGAAATCGGCGCAGCCCCGGCTGAAATGTCGATTGAGACGGGTGCCGGCATGCTAAAGGCCGAGGTCAGTGGTGATACTGTACGAATCCACATGACCAAGCCTAAAGACTGGCGGATTGATAAGACCCTGATGATTAAGAAAAAGTGCGTGAAGTACAGTTTTGTAAACAGCGGAGTCCCACATGTTGTCGTGGAGGTTCCTGATCTTCAATCAGTAGATGTAGAGAGCATGGGCGCTGCCATCAGATATCATGCGGATTTGGCGCCAGCTGGCACCAATGCCAATTTCATTTCTGTCACAGGTCCGCAGTCGCTCAGTATCAGAACTTATGAGCGGGGTGTCGAGGCTGAGACTCTGGCGTGCGGGACAGGAATGGTTGCAAGTGCTTTGATTTCCGGAAAGCTCGGACTGGTAAAGGCACCTGTGGCTGTGACCTGCGCCAGTGGCGATGTTCTAGAGATTGGCTATGAGCTGACGGAAAGTGGCGCACGTAACGTGACATTACGCGGCTCCGCAGTACACGTGTTCAATGGAACCGTAGAATATTGCTGATCGGCCTGGCCGTGATTTCGCATGAAAATAGCTACATTCAACGCCAATTCAATCCGCTCACGACTTGAAGTTGTCATCAACTGGCTAAAGACTTACAATCCTGATGTGCTTTGCATCCAGGAAACAAAAGTTACAGATGACCTGTTTCCAGCAGCGGCGTTTCTGGAGGCGGGCTACTCTGTCGTATTCAAGGGACAGAAATCCTACAACGGCGTATGCCTTGTTTCCAGACAACCGGCTACGGAAGTCAGGTTCGGGTTGGATGACGGCGGGCAGCCAGATGAATCGCGGCTGGTGTCGGCAAGGGTGGGGTCAGTCTGGATCGTAAATACCTATGTGCCCCAGGGCCGAGAGATTGGCCACGAGATGTACGGATACAAGCTGGAGTGGTTCCGGCGGCTCCGGAAGCATTTCGAGCGCCATTTTAAACCGATGCAGAAGGTTGCATGGGTGGGGGACCTCAATGTGGCACCGGAAGAGAAGGATATTCACAATGCCTCAGAACAGGCCGACCACGTGTGTTTTCATGTAGATGTCCGGAAGGCCTTCGAGGAAGTGAAGAATTGGGGGTTCAAAGATGTATTCAGGAAATATCACCCTGAGCCAGGGCAGTATACCTTCTTTGACTATCGAACCATGGGCGCTGTAAAGCGCGGAATGGGATGGCGTGTAGACCACATTCTCGCTACATCATCACTTGCAGCTAAATCCACGGATTCCTACGTGGATCTTGAGCCCCGTCTTGCCGCGAAGTCATCGGACCACACATTCCTTGTCGCGGAATTCGACCTGGACTAAGCACTGATGGCACTGCCGGTTCCTGAACCGGTTCTTACCAGTGCTGGTATCAGAACCCAGCCTAAGTTGCGGCAGGCGAGGTATCGGAACCGCCCTGAAATCAATTGATACTTGCCGTTTCCAGCTGGATGCACAACGATCGGCTGAATGAGATATGAAGTCTTGAGTCTGGCAGCCAGGTCGATGACGCCTTTCTCCTCCTCCGGTGAAAGAGGTGTGCGTGCCTGAGGATCTACGATATCCACAAGCGGAAGATCCACGGGAGATTCGGCTGCCTGTGCGCCACCGGCGGATCTTTCAACACCCTTCTTGTACGAATAAACAAACGGAATCGCAAAATCCACGCGCGGGTGGTGTTGGAATTCCTTGAATACGATGGAAAGTATTTCGTGTGATATGCGTGGCCGGTCCATGGCGAGCGTCATGTAGCGCAGGCGCATGTATACGCCGTAGTCATACATGTCGGCACGAACGTATGGTTCTTTGCCCGTTTCTTTGATGATATTTGCAGTTACTTTTCTGGCCGCGTTTACCATGATCTTCTCGGCGGTATCCCAGTCGGAGTCATAGGTGATGCGGGTGACGACTTCGTCGAGAAAATACGCGGAATCCTGCCGTGGCGTGTAGTTGATTGCCACCTGGCTGAACAGCATAGCATTAGGGATCAGGATGTTTCGCCCTATCGCGTCTTCTGAGCCGATGGATCCACCCACCTGATCAAGTTTGGTATACATAAGGCCGACTTCTAGTACGTCGCCGGCCAGTCCCAGTGAAGGGAAGAGCACTCTGTCGCCGATGCGGAATGGCCTCTTGATGGTTACTAGTATCCATGCGGCAATGCCACTCACCGGGGCCTGAAGCGACCAACCCAGCAGCATGCCTGCGAACGCGCTGACTACAGCAATCCATCGTGCCAGTGCACCGGTGGCGCTAAGCAGGAGTGCGACGATAACGATCGCTGCCATGATGCGAGCGAAGGTGGTGAGCATCTTGACTTCGCCGATGGAACCGCGGCGCCTGCGGATAGTAATGTTGATGACCAGCGCCACAAGTTCATAAGCTGCTGCGCAGATGAAGGTGGAGCAGAGAAACGCGGCCACGCTCCACGTGGCGGACACCTGACCGAGGCCGCCTCCACCTTTTTCTTCAATGTAGAAAAATACAATTGCAAGGACAGCAAAGACGATCAACAGCGATGTCTTCGTGACCATTGCCGGCCACGCATTCTTAATTTCTTGTTCGACGATAACCTGTTTTTGTTCTTCAGCCATGTTGGAATTCCATAACTATTCCGATTGCGGCCAGCCACAGGACGCCATCGGAGGTGAATGGCATTTCATAATTGCACGTCAGAAAGCGTAGCCTCTCCCTCCCTGTCATGCAATAGAAAGTTTGCTTGTGAAAGTTTGCTTGTGAAAGGGTTTGGAGCCGGGTGATGGTTTCAGGAATTGTCGTGGATGCCACGGACAGCAGGAGCTTTAGTACAGTCCGGTTCCGGGTTGCCTCCTTCGCCTTTTCGGGTTGCCTCCTTTTCGGACTTGCTTGAAAAGCGAGCAGGGGCTATACATTGCCGCCTGTTGTCTATAAGTGCAGAAAGGCTGAATATGGCGCATGAACTGGCATACGTTTTAATCGATCCATACACTATTTCAAAATCGCGGACTGGTGGTGTTGTCGGACGATATCTGGCACGTAGTGATCTCGATCTCGTCGCATGCAGGATGTTTGGTCCCAGTGCGGAACTTATCAGGCGATACTCTGAACTTGTAAGGCACGCAGACCCGGCAGATGTGGGCACCTGCAATCTGCTGGCTGACTACATACAGACTTCCTGTTGTCCTGATTCGGCCGGCCGGCCCAGGCGCATGCTGATGCTTCTTTTCGAAGGAGAGAATGCTGTTGATAAGGTGTGGCGTGTCACTGGTGGTGCGACTCTGAGATGGGGGAGCGGAGAGAGTATCAGGGACACGTACGGTGACTATATAGTGAACGACGATGGATGCGTGCGTTACTTTGAACCAGCAGTGCTCGTGGCGCCGAACGCAAAACGGGCAGCAGCGACCCTCCGGCTCTGGTGTGAATATACTGATGCCGATGGCGGTGTGATCCGGAAGGCTATCGATACTTCTGCCGGTGATGGTGGGGAAACCACGCTTGTCATGTTGAAGCCGGATAACTTCCGTTACCACAGTTCTCGCCCTGGCAGCATTGTTGATATCCTTTCTTCTTCAGGATTGCGCATTATCGGTGCGAAAAAGTTCAGTATGTCTGTGGCGCAGGCGGAAGAATTCTATTCGCCCGTAAAGAAGGTATTGCGTGAGAAATTGAAGGAAAGCGCTATGAAACGAAGTGGCGAGGCGCTCGCCCGCGAGTTCAACTTTGAGATTCCCGATGAAGTAAAGGCGATGCTGGGCGAAAGTCTGAGCCAGCTGCTGATGGAACGGGAGTTTGAGAATATAGTACAATTCATGACGGGGCATCGTCCGTCGGAGTGCGTCAGTATGGACAAGACACAGGTATGCAGCGAGGAATGTCTTGCTCTGCTGTACTACGGGCCCAATGCGGTGTCAAAGATCCGTACCCTTCTTGGCTCAACTGATCCGGCCAAGGCGCTGCCTGGTTCGGTCCGACGTGAATACGGTAGCAATATCATGGTTAATGCAGCGCATGCCTCTGATTCAACCGAGAACGCTGTTCGAGAGATGAATATCATAGATATCAACAAGGATTCGATACGGCCATGGGTTGAGAAGTACTATCCGATGTGAATACGGACGATGCTTGTTTCATCAGTTTGAGCGTTACTTCGATAAGACACTGGCAGCCATCGTCTCGGCATCGGTCAATGTAGAGGATGGACGCATCAGGGTCAGGTTTGCGGCGTCTGTCTGCCGTGCCTCGAGATGGGTTGCCAAGTATCGGGCGAGTGGTGAAATTGGCAGACACGCAAGACTTAGGATCTTGTGCCGCAAGGCTTGTGGGTTCAAATCCCACCTCGCCCACCAGTGTCGGCAGGACTGCAGGAGATTGCACTGAGCGTGGACAGGCAGACTATGCTGCCTGTTCGACCAGAGCCGACATTGAGCCCTTGCAGTTTGGCGCCAGAGGGTCAGCGCCGTAGTCGTGAATCTGTTCCTGTCTCAGCTCCGCGAGTTCTTTGTGAGTGGTGACCACGATTACCCGACCAGTTCTGTGGACTTCCCATGCCATCTGATGCCCGGTTGCCGGTTCGTGACCGAAGATTTTACACAACATCTCGATAACGTAACCGAAGGTATGATCGTCGTCGTTGAGCAGTATGACGTGATACAACGGCGCGAGCGCGGCCATTGTTTTTGTCCTGGTTGTAATCACCGGTGCCGCAAGCGTTTCACTCATCGGCTCTCAACTGCCTTTCCCGTACAATCGCAACGCGTTCGACAAGCTGGACTGAACTCTTTGTGCGAGAAGCGGCGGCGCAAGAACCTTGGCGCCGTCTCCCCACGAAAGGAGCCAGTCCTTGACCTCGTTAAGATGGTTGGTTGTGAACTCCAGAACAAGCCGACCGTTCCTTAATTCCGTGATTTTCTGGAGACGATGCCACTGGCGCTCCTTAATGTAGGGTGCAACCTCGGCGCTGAAGCTGATCCGTACCTTGAAGCTTTTGTCATTCCAGATGATTCCGAACTGGTCGCCGAACATCTTCTCCTTGGTAAGTGATGCCGGCATGGTGAACGGCTCCGGAAGTATCTCGGCCTTTACCAGTCGTGATACAGCAAAGGTTCTGATTGCATTTCTGGCATGACAGAAAGAGCTGATGTACCATTCGCCTTTGCAGTTCACCAGATAGTATGGATCGATCTTCCTGTCGGTGAGAGTCCTGTGGCCTGGAGCTGCATGGCTGATCAGAAGGCGCCTGTTGTCCCGGATTGCCTTTGCTACTGTGTCCCAAACTGCCGGGGCGATATTGGTTGCCGGCTCAGGAAATACCAGTATTCTGTCGTCGAGCCACGATGGCTGGATTGTGGTTCGGTCTGGCAGAGAGTCCCGTATCTTTGAGAAAATAGATGACAACTTATCATACAGGGGAGTGTTCTTGAACTGACCCAGTGCACGTTGGGCGATAAATACGGCGAAGAGGTCGCTTTCGCTGATGTTTATGGCCGGCAGACTGTAGTTGTCCTCTGTATAGCGATAACCCCGATGCACGGAATCGTACTCAATTGGTGCCTGCAGCTCGTTTATGAGATATGCCATATCCCTCTGAATTGTCTTTGAGTTTACTTCCCACTCAGTTGCGAGACTGGTGCAATTCGGGTATGCGCCCTCTTTGAGCTTCTTGTCAATAAAGAGCAATCTACGGTATTGGGGCTTAAATTTTGACATTGTTGGTCTCCATCTTGACGTTGAGTCCCGCTCAGGGTGTCCGGCAAATATCTGGTTTCCGGCAGGACACATCGCGAGACTATCGCGCTGAGGAGTGGTCTGATCAAGCTATAATGGGAAATTGCATTGCCACATATCAGGCATTTATTCGCGGCGCAACCAAGTATGCTTACCGGATTTTGCTACCGGCGCGGGCAACGTTGTTGATTGCAAAATCGGTCCGCGGGCGGCGGTGGCACGAGGATTTCAGGCTCCTAATTATGCCGGTCAGTACGCCACAGAGAATATGCCGATGTATGCTGTAACTGTGCTTGTTCCGTTATAGATGAAATTGTCGCCCTTGTCGTACTCAAGCCAGAGCCGCATGCCAAGGCTGTCGGTGAAGTAGTATCGTGCTCCAATCTTTGCCTGCATATGCGTCCCCTGGTCGGCTAGATCCCCGGTCCAGGTCGAAACGCCGATACCAGCGTAAGGATAGAGTTTGTCAAAAAACTCACGGAAGTACATATTAATTCCAGCACCTATGGAAACTCCCTGCCCGAATCCCCCTTTGAGAACTGACGCTGTGCCCTCAAGTTCGAACTGGTCCACCAGGAAGTATCCGAGTGATGCGTAGGCATTCAGAATGGTATCGGAATTCTCGCCGCCCATTGGCGAGACCATGCTGGCGGCTGCTGTCCAGGTCGTGTCAGCTTTTCCGAGCCGTATGTGACTCCGGGAGTCAAATAGAAAATCACCCGCAGCAGTAGGTGCTGTGTCCTGAGCAATCACTGAGTTTACCAAGATGCAAAAGAGTGCCGCAAGTACCAGTTTCCTCATAGTCAATCCTCCCGTTGTGTTTTCTGTGGCCGGATACTACATGATCTGCTTTGGATAAAGCAAGTCGTGATTCATATCTGTCAGCAATTGTAATTATGGCTTATCAGTGATCACGCGGAACGCGCTGTAATTCACGCCTTCTGTTGTTGCGGGATTCTCCGCGATAGGATTCTTCTTTATTGCCTCGCGGCGAATCTTCCGCGATAGTATCGACATGTTGACTCAGAAGAGTTGCAACGACACTTAAGGAGAAAGACAATGGCGGACAAATTTTCTGAAGCTGAGATGAATAAGGCTCTGTTTACAAATCTCGTGATGATGTTCAGTGCCACTGCAATGCAGCAGTTGGGCAAGCTGGTCAATCCGGCTACTGCAAAAGCGGAAGTAGATCTCCGCGGGGCCCAGGTCAGTGTTGACATACTTTCAATGCTGGCCGCGAAGACAAGAGGAAATCTGGATAGGGAAGAAGAGCGCTTGCTCAGCGAGTCAATCTCTTCTGTTCAAATGAACTACGTTGAAACTGCGGCATCCATGTCTAAGGTGTCAGACAAGACGGCAGATGTTAAAAAAGATAAACAACAAGTTGCAGATATTCCGGATACAGCGAACGAGGCGGCCGATGTAAAACCTGCTGAATGTGAAGCAGAGAAGAAATCTCCTAAGTTTCACAAGGCCTATGGTGAGGGCTGATGACGGATAATTTGCACTGTCATGGCACCGGTTCGGGCCCGATGTTTGCGGGCGTATTTTGCAGGTGAATTCTTTTATGCAAAAAAAGTCGAAACAGCTGTTGACAATCTGAAGTCTTCTGATACCTTGCTTCTTCGCCGCGGAATAGTCCCCGTGTTACTGGGGGCGAGCGGTAAATAAATAGAATGGTTTTGTCGACCGGCAGCGACCGTTGTTTAGTCGATAGCAGCGGGAGTGCGGGGTGGGCTTTTTTTTGTTTGCGCAGAACTGTGGGACATGAGAGCGGGCCGTCGTGCCCATGTAGCTCAGTCGGTAGAGCACGTCCTTGGTAAGGACGTGGTCAGCGGTTCAATTCCGCTCATGGGCTCCAGCTTTGCGGAACAGTAGCGCGGGTTGGTTGCGGGTGGGGCGAACACAAAACGCAGAGTAGATCAGGAGGTGCATCATGGCTAAAGAAAAATTTGAACGGACGAAGCCGCATGTCAATGTTGGAACAATCGGCCATGTAGATCACGGCAAGACAACTCTGACCGCGGCCATTACCAAAGTTCAGTCGATGAAGGGCATGAATGTCTTCATTCCTTACGACCAAGTGGCAAAGGCGTCAGAGAGTCAGGGAAGGCGCGATCCTACAAAGATTCTGACCATTGCGACAGCGCATGTCGAGTACGGGACGGAAAAGCGTCATTATGCACATGTTGATTGCCCTGGTCATGCCGACTACATCAAAAACATGATTACAGGGGCAGCACAGATGGACGGGGCCATTGTTGTGGTCAGTGCAGCCGATGGTCCGATGCAGCAGACTCGTGAACACATTCTGCTTGCCAGACAGGTAGGCGTTCCGGCCCTGGTGGTATTCTTGAACAAAATCGATCTGGTCGACGATGCCGAGCTGCTTGAGCTGGTCGAGATGGAGATCAGGGATCTGCTGACGAAGTACAATTTTCCGGGTGCCACAACTCCTATAGTAAGGGGAAATGCCGCGGCAGCCATGGCAGCGGAGTCTTCTGACGATCCGGCGTGTAAGTGTATCGGGGATCTGATGGATGCTCTTGACTCCTTCATTCCTGAGCCGAAGCGTATTTTGGACCAGGATTTCCTGATGCCAATCGAGGATGTGTTCTCGATCGAAGGGCGTGGCACGGTTGTGACTGGACGCATTGAGCGCGGAATTGTGCATGTCAGTGATGATGTTGAAATTGTGGGTCTTCGTCCTACTCAGAAAACGGTTGCAACCGGCGTTGAGATGTTCCGCAAGCTCCTTGATGAAGGACGCGCTGGCGACAATATCGGCTTGCTTCTGCGCGGTCTGAAGAAGGAAGAAGTGGAAAGAGGACAGGTCGTTGCCAAGCCGGGGTCGATCACTCCCCATGCTCAGTTCAAGGCGGAAGTTTATGTCCTCAGCAAAGATGAAGGTGGACGGCATACACCTTTCTTCAAGGGCTACAGGCCGCAGTTCTATTTCCGTACAACAGACGTTACGGGTGACATCGTTCTACCGGCAGGTGTCGAGATGGTCATGCCGGGTGACAATGTGAGTGTTGAAGTTACCCTTGTTCAACCGATAGCCATGGAAAAATCGATGCGATTCGCCATTCGTGAAGGTGGCCGCACGGTTGGTGCCGGCACGGTGACCGAGATTGTAAAGTAGGCAACCAGTGGTCGTGGATCTCGCAGGGTTGGCTCGTTTGAAGTCGCTCGCGGGATAGGGGGCATAAAATGGCTCGGGAAATGATTACGATGGCTTGCACAGAGTGCAAGCGTCGCAACTACGCAACGAGGAAGAATAAGACCACCACGACGAATAGGTTGGAGAGAAAGAAGTATTGCCCTTTTGACCGGAAACATGTCGTTCACAAAGAGGTGCGGTGACGGGTTCGTCGGTTGAGAGGCCAGTAGCTCAATTGGCAGAGTACCGGTCTCCAAAACCGGGGGTTGGGGGTTCGATGCCCTCCTGGCCTGCCAAGAAGTGCTGGCAATCAGGTGTGATTCGGAAGATGGTGTCGAAGTCAGGGAATTAGCGAAAGATCCGACGGAGACTGGATAATGAGCAGTGCGATAGGTGTGGTCGCAGGAATCAAGAACTTCTTTGATGAGGTTGTTGTAGAGCTGAAGAAATCATCTTGGCCAAGTCGGTCTGAGTTGAGCGAGTCGACGGTAGTTATCATTTTGACGGTAATAGCTTTGGGCGTATTTGTTGCCACGACTGATGTGATCATTGAAAAGATGATCAGCGTACTCGTGGGTGCATCTGGTTAGCAATAGCATAAGTGGGGCCTGGCGATCATGCAGAAACAATGGTTCGTTCTCCACGCGCTGACAGGCCAGGAGGCAAAAGTTCGGGCTAGCATCCTGCGCCGTGTAAAGCAGGAAGAAATGGAAGAATATGTCGGAGATGTGTTGATTCCGACTGAGAAAGTCTCTGAGGTAAAGAAGGGCGTAAGGTCTACGGCGACCCGCAAGTTCTTTCCGGGCTATGTGCTGATTAACATGGCTCTGTACGACGAAGAGCGGCAGATGTGCGAGAAGGCGTGGTACTTCGTCAGGCAGACGCCTGGAATGATAGGATTTGTTGGTGGAGACAAGCCTGCTCCTTTGCGTGATAAAGAAGTTGAAATTCTACTGAATCAGGTCGACGAGAAGCGGGAGAAGGTCAAGCCGAAGATTGTGTTTGAGCCTGGCGAGACAGTGAAGATCATGGATGGGCCTTTTATGAACTTCAGCGGCGTGGTTGAAGAGGTTGATCCTAATAGAGGCAGGCTTAAGGTGTCTGTTGCGATATTCGGCCGGGTTGCGCCGGTAGAATTAGAATACTGGCAGGTGGAGCGAACCTAGTATGGCAAAAAAGATTATAGGCAAGATAAAGCTTCAGATAGCAGCGGGACAGGCTAACCCTGCACCGCCCGTTGGTCCTGCTCTGGGCCAGCACGGCGTGAACATCATGGAGTTTTGTAAGGCTTTCAATAACGCGACACAGTCTCAGGCTGGGCTTATCATTCCAGCGGAGATAACTGTTTATCAGGATAAGTCGTTCTCATTCATTACCAAGAGTCCTCCTGCGCCGGTCCTTTTGAAGCGCGCGGCTGGCCTTGCTAAAGGTGCGACCACTCCGAGTCGGGAGACGGTGGGAACGGTCACGAAGAAGCAGGTGATTGAGATCGCGAATGCAAAGCTTAAAGATTTGAACACACACAACATCGAATGCGCCGCCCGTATCATAGAGGGAACGGCAAGAAGCATGGGCATCAAGGTGGAATAGGACCATGGCACAACGACACGGGAAGAAATACAACAGCGTCAAGAGTAAGGTAGAAGCCAAGGTCTACGAGATTGAGGAAGCAATCAGCTTCCTTAAGAGCAATCCCGTAGCGAAGTTTGATGAGAGCGTAGACCTGGCGGCACGACTTGATGTAGATCCGACGAAAACGGATCAGGCGGTGCGTGGAATCGTGCGCCTTCCGCACGGATCTGGCAAAGAGGTCAGAGTTGTAGCGTTTGCAAGAGGTGCTGCAATTGAGGCTGCGAAAAAAGCCGGGGCTGACCAGGCGGGATTCGAGGACTTAATCGAGAAGGTCAAGGGTGGATGGACTGATTTCGATGTCGCTGTAGCGACTCCGGAGGCGATGCAGGAAGTCAAGAAGCTTGGTAAGGTTCTTGGTCCCCGCGGCTTGATGCCTAACCCCAAGACTGGAACAGTCAATGAGGATATTGCCGCAGCAGTGGAGCAGTGCAAAGCCGGACGAGTCGAGTTTAGAATGGACAGGCACGGGAATGTGCACGTACCGGTGGGTAAACTGTCGTTTGATGCCGTGAAGCTGACGGAGAATGCGAAGGCTGTAATTGAAGGTATAAAGGCCGAGAGACCACCAGCAGCCAAAGGTGTATTTGTCAAGAAGTGGACCATGTCCTCAACGATGGGTGTTGGGTTGCGAATCATGGTTCGGGAATAGGCGGGAGCGATTTTTGTGAGGGCAGAAAAACAGTACATGGTGGAAGATATCCGGAGTCGGATCTCCGGGTCCGATTATGTGTTCTTCCTGGACTACACCAGGTTGACCGTGGCAAAGATGAGTTCCCTCCGTGGAAAGCTCAGAGTCGCGGGCTCCGATGTACGAGTCGTAAAGAACCGGTTGTTGAAACTTGTCTGCACTGGGCTCGGACTGAGTGGCATCGATGGCATCATGAAGAAGCCTACAGCCGTTGTTACCGGTAGAGATGATATTGCGGCAGCTAGGGTAATTCAGGAATTCGTCCGTGATGATGAGAGGCCGCTCAAGGTTAAGGGCGGGCTGATTAAGGGTACTGTCCTAAGCGGTAGTGAAGTTCTGGAGTTCGCGAATCTGCCTTCTCGCGAAGTACTGCGTCAAAAGGTGGTTGGTACGATCGCGGCCCCCATGAGCAGGTTGGTGGGCGTGATGAGCAGGAAACTCTCCAGCCTTGTTTACGTTCTGCAGGCTATCGAGAAGAAGAAGTCAACGTGAGCAGTATTTCCGGTCGCCGCGCAGCGGTGGCCTAGATTGTAAGTAACAGTTCAGGAAAGGAAGTGTGGATCATGGCACAGAACGAAGGAGCAGCAGTGGAGCAGGGGGAGAAGGCCAGCGTCGTTATTGACGGCAAGATGGCGGAGTTCGTTAACTGGATCGAGGGTATCAGCGTCAGAGAGCTCTCGCAACTGGTAAAGGCTCTTGAGGACAGACTCGGAGTATCGGCCGCTGCGCCCGTCGCAGTAGGTGCAGTTGCGGCTTCAGGTGCCCCGGCAGCAGCTGCTGAAAAGACTGAATTTACGGTCATGCTGCTCGCAGCTGGCGAACAGAAGATCAATGTAATCAAGGAAGTCCGGGCAATTACCGGTCTGGGCCTGAAAGAATCAAAGGATCTTGTTGAGGGAGCACCGAAGCCTGTGAAGGATGGTGTATCGAAACAGGATGCTGATGCGATGAAGGCGAAGTTGGAAGCTGCAGGAGCGAAAGTCGAAATCAAGTAAGTAACGTCGATAGTTCTGCGGTTGGGTCTGACCTGTTCTTCGAAAGCGGTATAGAGAGAGTGATGAATGATTGCTAGAAAAAACTTTGGCAAACTTATTGAGACTCTGGAGTCACCGGACCTGATTGATGTACAGGTGTCTTCATACGACCGCTTTTTGCAGCGAGATGTACCATCTGCCCGCAGGGAGCGGATGGGTCTGCAGGAGGTCTTCAGGGAAGTATTCCCGATTGAGAGTTACGACGGCAGATGTTCGCTTGACTTCGTAAAGTATGAGCTGGCAAAGCCCAAGATGGATGTGCATGGCTGTCTTCGTGAAGGTGAGACCTATGCTGCACCCCTGCATGTAACCTTCCGGCTCAAGGAGGGTGAGGAAGTCAGGGAAGAGACAGTCTATATGGGTGAAATCCCGCTGATGACGGCGCAGGGAGCGTTTGTTGTCAACGGTGCAGAGAGAGTAGTGGTCAGTCAGCTTCATAGATCGCCAGGCATATGTTTTGAAAAGTCCATTCATGCCAATGGCACGATTCTCTATTCATTCAGGATCATTCCTGATCGTGGTTCCTGGGTAGAGATCCAGTTTGACACATCAGATCTGCTCTGGATGTATCTTGACAGGCAGCGCAGGCGTCGCAAGTTTCTGGCGACAACATTCCTCCGTGCTCTCGGATTTGGGACCGACGAAGAAATCATAAGTCTTTTCTACACTTATGAGAAGATCAATCTCGGGAAGGATCCAGCAAGCGAAGAAATCAGCGGACGCCTCTTTAAGGAGGACGTCGTTGACGTCGATTCACACGCAGTTCTCGCACGTCGTTATGACCCCGTTACTGAAGCCGCATTGAAACAGATGAAGGCCGCAGGGTACAAGACGGCAGATGTCATTGATGTCTCCTGGGACGGCGGGATCATGCTCAAGAGCATTCGCGCGGACGAAGTCCGGACGAAGGATGATGCTCTTAAAGATATCTATCACAAATTGCGTCCTGGCGATCCTGCTACTCCGTCCAATGCATGGCAGCTGATTCGTAGGCTGTTCTTCGATGAACGGCATTACGATCTGGGTCGTGTTGGACGATACAAGATCAATCAGAAGCTCAACCTCGACGGCAAAGTTCCTGGGACGCATCGCGTGCTTGAGAAGGAAGATATTATAGCGGCTATACGATATCTGATCAGTATCCGGAAAGGCGAGGGAGTGCTTGACGATATCGATCACTTAGGCAGCCGCCGGGTGCGCACAGTGGGAGAACTTCTTGAAAATCAGTGTCGTGCTGGCCTTGCGAGGCTGGAGCGGGTCGTAAAGGAACGGATGACACTGTTCGATCCGGCGGCCGGGGTGATGACTCCACAGAAGTTGATCAATCCCAAGGCACTATCGAGTGTAGTCCGCGATTTCTTTGGCAGAAGCCAGTTGAGTCAGTTCATGGATCAGACCAATCCGCTATCGGAACTGGCACACAAGCGTCGCCTCAGTGCTCTCGGTCCTGGAGGACTGAGCAGGGAACGCGCAGGCTTTGAGGTCCGTGATGTTCATAGTAGTCACTATGGTCGTATCTGTCCGATTGAGACGCCGGAAGGTCCGAATATTGGACTGATCTCGTCGCTCAGTATTTACGGCAGGATTAACGAGTTTGGATTTATTGAGACCCCCTACAGGAAAGTAAAGGGCGGTCGTGTAAGCGACACTGTTGACTATCTGACGGCGGATCAAGAGGAAAGATTTGTCATAGCGCAGGCCAATGCTCCGCTCGAGAAGAACGGTCAGTTCTCGAGGGATTTTGTGTCAGTAAGGTTCCGGGGTGACTTTCTGGAGGTAGCGAAGGATAAAGTCGACTACATGGATGTCTCTCCGAAGCAGGTCATTAGTGTTGCGGCTGGATCTATTCCGTTTCTGGAGCACGACGATGCTAATAGGGCCCTGATGGGATCTAATATGATGAGGCAGGCTGTGCCTCTTCTTGAAGCCGAGCGCGCGTATGTTGCAACCGGATTGGAAGGAAAGCTTGCTCGTGATTCCAGAGTGACGGTTACAGCGACGCATGCGGGGAAAGTTGCTCAGGTATCTGCGAATGAGGTTGTCATCACCCCTGATGGCAAATTGGCGAAGAAGGGGAAGAAACACGCTGGACAGGTATACCCTCTTCGTAAGTTCTCGCGTTCGAATGCCGGTACGTGCATAAACCAGGTACCAATCGTAAGCGAGGGTCAGAAAATAGAGGCCGGGGATACTCTTGCGGATGGACCGGGGACAAAAGACGGCGAGATCTCTTTGGGTAAGAATCTACTCGTTTCGTTCGTTCCTTGGTGCGGATACAACTTTGAGGACGCTATTCTGATTAGCGAGCGCGTTGTTCGCGACGATCTCTTTACCTCCATTCATATTCAGGAATTTGAGGTTGGTGCTCGTGACACAAAGCTGGGCCCTGAGGAGATCACTCGGGACATTCCTAACGTTAGTGAAGAGGCGCTGAGGAATCTCGATCGTGACGGCGTAATACGCATAGGTGCGGAAGTGGTTCCTGGTGACATCCTCGTTGGTAAGATCACCCCAAAGAGTGAGACTGAGTTGGCACCAGAGGAGCGACTTTTGCGAGCGATTTTCGGAGAAAAGGCCGCCGATGTGCGTGATACCTCGCTAACGGTGCCGAGTGGTACGTCTGGAATTGTGATGGATGTCAATGTTACTGCACACCGGAATGTCAAGGTCGATAAACTGTCTCCAGGCGAAGTGAAGAAGCGTGCAAAGGCTGTGGGCGACGAGCACAAGTCGCAGAAACAGAAACTGCTAGTGGATCTTACTGAGTCGCTGAGTAATATTCTCCTTGGAGAGAAGATTCCTCTTGATGTGGTAGATGTAGAGACCGGCGAGATCATCATACCGGCAAACAGGAAGATCACGAAGACTCTTCTCAGGAAGCTGGCGGCGGCCTGCGAACATGTGGAGATTGAGAGCAGTCCGATACAGATGAAGATTCAGAGTATTTTGGATGAGTATAAGCACAAATTTGCTGAGCTCGAGCTACGGCAGGAACGCGATCTTGACAGGTTCGAAAGTGGCGAGTTTGAAGACGTTGGTATCATCAAACAGGTTCGTGTCTACGTCGCAAGCAAGAAACGGCTTTCGGTTGGCGACAAGATGGCGGGCAGGCACGGAAATAAGGGTGTGGTTGCACGAATTGTGGCCGATGCCGACATGCCTTTCCTTGCCGATGGCACTCCAGTTGATATTGTGCTGAATCCTCTTGGTGTTCCGTCTCGAATGAATGTAGGTCAAGTGCTTGAGACGCATATGGGAATGGCCTGCCGGATTCTTGGAATGTATGCTGCATCCCCGGTGTTTGACGGCGCATCAGAAGTAGAAATTCGTGAGATGATGAAGAAAGCGCACATGGACGAGGATGGCAAGGCAGTCCTTTATGATGGTAGGACTGGCGATGCATTCAGCCAAAGAGTGGTCGTTGGCGTTATCTATATGTGCAAGTTGCATCATCTTGTCAGTGACAAGATTCACGCCAGGGCAGTTGGACCTTACTCACTCGTGACGCAGCAGCCGCTTGGTGGTAAAGCTCAGTACGGCGGACAACGTATGGGTGAAATGGAAGTGTGGGCACTGGAAGCCTATGGTGCTGCATATGCGCTGCAGGAACTGTTGACCGTCAAGAGTGATGATGTAGCAGGGCGCACTAGAATTTACGAATCAATCGTCAAGGGTGAGAATACTCTCGAGGCGGGTATGCCGGAATCATTCAACGTCCTTATGACAGAAATGAAGAGTTTGTGTCTGAACGTCCAGGTTGGGCAATTCGCCGAAGAGTCGGGTGAGCAGGTCCGACCGGGAGGTGACGAGTGAGTTACAATTCAATCAGAGATGAGGGCGCTCCAGCACGCAAATCCAACGCATTCGACTCGGTAAGTTTGTCGCTTGCATCTCCTGAAATGATCCGGTCGTGGAGTCATGGAGAGATCAAGAATCCAGAAACAATCAATTATCGAACGTTTAAGCCGGAACGGGGCGGACTGTTTTGTGAGCGTATTTTCGGTCCGACAAGGGATTGGGAATGTGGATGCGGCAAGTACAAGCGCATTAAGCATAAGGGCGTGATTTGTGACCGGTGTGGCGTGGAAGTGACAGTCTCGAGAGTGAGACGCGAACGGATGGGCCACATCGAGATGGCTGTGCCCATTGCACACATCTGGTTCTTCAAGTGTACACCTAGTCGCTTGGGTTTGGTGCTGGATATGACAGGCCGGCAGCTTGAACGAGTTCTGTATTACGAGGATTACGTTGTTGTTGATCCAGGCAAGACGCCTCTCCAGGAAAAACAGTTTCTCGATGAGATGAGTTATCGTGAGGCTCAGGATAAGTACGGTGATGAGTTTGTTGCCAAGATGGGGGCTGAAGGAATTCGTGACCTCCTTAAAAAGGTCAATCTCGAACAACTCATGGGCGAGCTTGAAACCGAGATGGAGACCGTTCGCAGCAAGCAGACTCGCAAGAAGATTGCCAAGCGTATGCAGGTTGTCGAGGGACTTCGAAAGAATGACACCCGCCCCGAGTGGATGATTCTTGAAGTGTTGCCTGTTATTCCTCCGGATCTGCGGCCGCTCGTGCCGCTGGAGGGTGGTCGCTTTGCAACATCAGATTTGAATGATTTGTATCGACGCGTGATCAACCGGAATAACCGACTGAAGAATCTGCTGTTGTTGAAGACGCCGGATGTAATTATCAGGAACGAGAAGCGCATGCTGCAGGAAGCTGTCGACGCTGTTTTTGATAATGGTCGTCACGGCAGGGCCGTGACAGGTGCCGGCGGTCGCCCTCTGAAGTCTCTTAGCGATATGTTGAAGGGCAAGGGTGGACGATTCCGTCAGAATCTTCTCGGCAAGCGGGTAGACTATTCAGGCCGTTCGGTGATCGTTGTTGGACCGGAACTGAAACTTCATCAGTGCGGATTGCCCAAGAAGATGGCCTTGGTTCTGTTTGAACCCTTTATCATTCGCCGTTTAAAAGAGCGTGGTATTGTTCACACAGTACGAAGCGCGAAGAAGGTAATTGAGCGTGAAACGGACGAAATATGGGATATTCTTGAGGAGGTCGCTAAATCCAAGACTGTAATGCTGAATCGTGCGCCGACGCTGCATCGTCTCAGTATACAGTCGTTTGAACCTGTGCTGGTCGAGGGAGAGGCGATTCAAGTTCATCCCCTGGTGTGTAAGGCGTATAACGCCGACTTTGACGGAGATCAGATGGCGGTCCATCTGCCTCTCTCGGTTGAGGCAGAGATGGAATCGCGACTGCTGATGTTGTCGTCGAACAGTATTTTCTCGCCAAGCAGTGGTGAGTCTATTGTGACACCGACGCAGGATATTGCGTTAGGTCTTTACTATCTTACATCACCATCACAGGCCCAGAGGCACTTCGACTTCAGGAAGAAACGGACCCCGGAAGATGAGAAGAATGAGCCCCTTCCGTTGTTCAGCGATGCTTCGGAGGTACATTTTGCGTACGACGATGGCGCAGTAGATGTTCACACCAAGATTCGGTTCCGCAATCCCGATGCCGGCAGGGAGACAACGTACGGCAATCCCGATGGAACATACATTGTAACGACAGTGGGTCGCGTGCTCTTCAATGAGATATGGGCGCCATCACTGGGCTTTGTCAATGAACGCGTAGACAAGGGTTTCCTTGGCAAGCTGATCATGCGATTCTATAAGGCAGCTGGCCACGATGTAACGATTGATCTACTAGACCGGCTCAAGGAGTTGGGCTTCGAAAGCTCAACCAGAGCAGGCGTATCGATCGGAATGGGAGACATGATAATCCCGTCCGAGAAAGCAATGATTGTTGACCAGGCGATGAAGCAGGCTTTGGCTGTCAGTGAGCAGTATCGCAGAGGTATTATCACTGATGGAGAGCGATACAATAAGATCGTGGATATCTGGACACACGCCTCCGAAGAGACATCTGGCGCTATGTACCGTGCGATTGAGCAGAACACGGGCAGTAGTGAGGTCAATCCTATCTATATGATGGTTGAATCCAAAGCACGTGGAAGCAGGCAGCAGATTCGTCAGCTGGCAGGCATGCGTGGTCTTATGGCAAAGCCTTCTGGCGAGATCATCGAGAGACCTATTATATCCAATTTCCGTGAAGGTCTGAGTGTGTTGGAGTATTTCATCAGTACACATGGCGCTAGAAAAGGTCTGGCGGATACGGCACTAAAGACGGCCGATGCCGGTTATCTTACGCGCAAACTTGTAGATGTTGCTCAGGACGTCATCATTGTGGAGAGGGACTGCAATACCCTGAATGGCGTCGAGATTACCGCAGTAGGCGCCGGTGACGATGAGTTGGTCTCTCTTGAAAGTCGCATACTCGGCAGGACGTTGACGAGCGATCTTCATAGTCCCGCCAGCGGTGCAGTTATTCTTCAGGCAGGTCAGGAAATTGACGAGCATGCGTGCGATGTAATCCGTACGGAAGGCATTGATCGCATTCGGATAAGAAGCGTGCTGACTTGCGAAGCAAAGCAGGGTTTGTGTGCGCATTGCTACGGCCGGGACCTGTCTTCGGGCAGGGAAGTTGAGATCGGAACTGCGGTCGGAATCATCGCAGCTCAGTCGATCGGCGAACCTGGTACTCAGCTTACAATGCGTACATTCCATATTGGTGGAACTGCGAGCTCGGTTTTCAAACAGCCGCACATTGTTGCGAAAAATTCAGGCAAGGTTGTCTATCATGATCTGCGAATTGTGAAGAACAAAGAGGGTATGTCTGTTGTTCTTAACAAGAACGGTGCAGTAAGCATTGAGGATGATGCCGGCAATGAACTCGAACGGCACAAGACATTCATGGGGGCTGTCATTTCACTTGAGAACGGCGAGAAAGTCCGGAAGGGGCAGAGCTTCGTGCAGTGGGATCCGTACAGCGTGCCGATACTTTCAGAAGTGGATGGTATAGTCGGGTTCCAGAACTTTGTTGAGAATGTTTCCATAAAGCGCGAGGTCGATGAAGCAACCGGGCTGAAAGGGATAGTGGTCCTGGAGCATAAAGAGGATCTCCACCCGCAGATTGTTATCAAGCTGCCGTCTGACAAGAATGTTGCTGCCGCCTACAATATTCCGGCACGGGCCCATATCGTGGTGAAGGAAGGGGAGCACGTTTCGGCCGGTCAAGTCCTGGCAAAGACGCCGCGGAAAGAGTCCCGAACAAAGGATATTACCGGTGGTCTGCCACGCGTGGCGGAATTGTTTGAAGCGCGGAGACCGAAAGACGCTGCCGAGATTGCGAAAATCGATGGTATTGTTGAGTTTGGCGCTAATCAGCGAGGGCGTCGCTGTCTAGTTATTCGTGATCCCGTGACGGGGGCTCAGGAAGAGCATCTGATCGCCATGGGTAAGCATATCGTAGTGTACAGCGGAGACGTTGTGCAGAAGGGGCAGCAGTTGACTGAAGGTCCTGTTGTGCCTCAGGAAATCCTGGATGTGTGCGGACCTCATGAGCTACAGGAATATCTCGTGAATGAAGTTCAGGAGGTCTATCGTCTTCAGGGCGTTGAGATCAATGATAAACACATCGAGATCATTGTGCGGCAGATGTTACGCAAGATTAGAATTACCGATCCGGGCGACACTGATTTTCTCTGGGGTGATGAAGTGGACAAGTTCCGGTTCCTTGCAGTGAACGAAGCTGCGAAGATTGAAGGAAAGCGGCCTGCGGAAGCCTGTTCATGTCTGTTGGGGATTACGAAAGCGTCTCTGGAGACGGAGAGCTTTATTTCTGCTGCATCATTCCAGGACACCACTCGGGTGCTTACAAATGCAGCGACTTTGGGCAGGGTAGATTATCTGCGTGGTTTCAAGGAAAATGTAATCATGGGTCATTTGATCCCGGGTGGAACAGGATTCCATGTGTATCGGAATGTGAGGTTGGTGCCTCTTGCTGAACCGATTCCGGAAGAGAAGGTTGCCACGATTCTGGAAGATGTGGAGCCATTAACACTTGATCCACAAAGATAGGTTGCATCGCCGCAGAATAATGGTACAGTGCCGCTCGTTTTGTGAAGTAAAAGGAAAATAGTTATGCCGACAATCAATCAGTTGGTAAGAAAAGGACGTCGGTCCTTGCATAATAAGACGAAGTCTCCGGCTCTGATGAGCTGCCCGCAGAAGCGTGGTGTCTGTCTCGTTGTTAGGACGATGACGCCAAAGAAGCCTAATTCTGCGTTGCGGAAAATAGCCAGGGTTCGTCTGACCACGGGTCAGGAAGTAACGGCATACATTCCTGGAGAAGGTCATAATCTTCAGGAGCACAGCGTTGTTCTGGTTCGTGGCGGCAGAGTGAAGGATCTGCCAGGGGTACGTTACCACATTGTGAGAGGCACTTTAGATGCTGTTGGAGTAGAGGGAAGGCATCGGAGCCGTTCCAAGTATGGCACGAAGACGCCGAAGGAATCAAAAGCTTAGGAATGTGATCGCGAGGAAAGATGTCAAGACGTAGAAGAGCTGAAAAAAGAGTTCTGGCACCGGATCGTAAGTTCAATAACGAACTGGTTGCGCACCTTGTCAACATGGTGATGGAATGCGGTAAGAAGTCCACAGCTGAAGGTATTGTGTATGGAGCTCTGGACAGCATCAAAGAGAAGATGGCAGGCGAGAACCCGCTGGAGGTTCTGATTCGTGCCGTTGACAATGTAAAGCCGAAGGTGGAAGTGAAGTCACGCCGGGTAGGCGGTGCCACATATCAGGTCCCGATTGAAGTCGGAGCGATCAGGCAGAGGGCTATGGCGCTCAGATGGATTATATCGTATTCCCAGGCAAGGAAGGGTGTACCGATGGGACAGGCTCTATCATTAGAGCTAATGGATGCGTATAAGAATCAAGGGAACGCGATTAAGAAGCGGGAAGAGACTCACAAAATGGCGCAGGCTAACAGGGCTTTTGCGCACTATCGATGGTAGGCTGCCCGCTGTGTGCGCGAGCGCACTAGCAGGCATTTGACATGGACATGGCAACAATATTGAAAGACGCTGATAGAAAGTCCGCTGCAGGAAAGGCCGGAGACCGAGAGTCCCCAGGTCGGCGGCGGGGTCTTGCCATGCTTCGTAACATCGGTATTATAGCGCATATTGATGCAGGTAAGACAACAATTTCAGAGCGGATGCTTTTTTATGCAGGCAAACTCCATCGCATGGGAGAGGTCCATGACGGAACGGCAACAATGGACTGGATGGTACAGGAGCGGGAGCGTGGCATAACGATAACAGCTGCAGCGACGACCTTCTTCTGGCATGATCATCAGGTGAATCTGCTCGATACGCCAGGGCATGTCGATTTTACCGCGGAGGTTGAAAGATCGCTTCGTGTTCTTGATGGTGCTGTCGGTGTGTTTTGCGGAGTTGGCGGAGTTCAAGCGCAATCAGAAACAGTGTGGCATCAGGCGAGCCGCTATGGTGTCCCGAGAATCGCGTTCATCAACAAAATGGACAGGGTAGGGGCGGACTTCGACAAAGTCCTGGCGCACATGAAGAGTCGACTGGCGTCAGGATTTGTCAGTGTTCAGATTCCGTGGGGCTCTGAGGATTCGTTCAAAGGTGTAATAGACCTTGTGCAGATGAAGGCGATATCTTTCGATAGTGCGACTCAAGGGCAGATGAGTGAAGAGTCTGGCATTCCCGTTGAGCTTGCGGTAAAGGCTGAAAAGGCTCGCGCAGAGCTGGTGGAAGCCGTCGCTGAGAAGGATGAAAAAACCCTTGAGGCCTACCTTGAGAATGCTGACGTGCCTGCTGAGATACTGAAAGAAGGACTGCGACGTGCAACGGTTGGCAATATGCTGGTACCAGTGCTGTGCGGCTCTGCTCTCAGGAATAAAGGCGTTCAACTGCTGCTTGACGCTGTAGTGGACTATCTGCCCTCGCCGCTGGATGTCTCGGTTGTAAAGGGTAGACACCCTAAGACGAAGGAGCCTGAGACTCGTGAGGCGGGTGACTTTGGACCGCTAAGTGGTATTGTCTTCAAGCTTGTCAATGATCCATATGTTGGAAATATGCTGATGGTGCGCATATACTCAGGGCAGCTGAAGAAAGGGCAGAATGTCTATAATCCCCGCACTCGTTCCAGAGAGAGGGTGATGCGTCTGCTTGAACTGCATGCTGATAAGAGGACCGAGGTTGATACGATTTTTGCCGGGGAGATTGGCGGAATTGCAGGTCTGAAGGATTTCGCGACCGGTGACACGGTATGTGCAGAGAATGAGCCGATTGAGTTGGGAAGAATGCTGTTTCCTGAGCCGGTGGTGGCAATGGCAGTAGAGCCCAGGACTCAGGCTGACAGGGAAGGGCTCATGACTGCTCTGAATTCACTTGTGTGTGAAGATCCGACATTGAAGCTGAAGATCAGTGCCGATACGGGGCAGACTATTGTTGAGGGCATGGGTGAGCTTCATCTTGACATTATGAGGGACCGGCTTGTGCGGGAGTTCAAGATTGAGGCTAATGCCGGAACGCCGGTGGTTGCTTACCGGGAAACTGTGAGAGCTCAGGGTCGGGCTGATTATGCTTTTGATCGAGATGTTGGCGGACGCAGGCATTTTGCCAGCGTGAGCATCGAGGTGACACCTCGGCAACGTGCTGAGGGCAATCAAGTGCAGATAGCGGTCTCTGCGAGCGTGGTGCCTGCAGAGTTCCGGAAGGCGATTGAGGAAGGGATCAAGGATGTGCTAGTCACTGGTATTTTGGCAAATTATCCTGTGACTGACGTGATGGTTAAGGTTGTTGGTGCAAAGTATGATGAGCAGAATCCATCAGAGGTCGCATTCCGGTCCGCTTCGGTGATGGCATTGAAGGCGGCTCTGAAAGCGGCGGATCCGGTGTTTCTTGAGCCGATTATGTTGTTGGAGATTACTGTTCCGACGGAACACATGGGCGACGTCCTGAACGATTTGTATTCTCGCTCAGGAAAGGTGACAGAGATCAATCCCCATGGATCGCTGCAGATAGTTACAGCGATGGTTCCGTTGGCGCGTGTGTTCGGTTATGCTAGCGCGGTTCGATCTGTGAGTAAGGGTAGAGCCGCATATACGATGGAACCTCATTGCTTTGAAATAGTTTCCGAAGTCGTTCAGAAAGAACTGCTGAGCAGATAGGAAGAAATGAACGGTCAATCCATAAGGATCAGATTGAAAGCTTACGACCACGTGGTTCTGGACCAGGCGGCCAAGGACATTGTGGAGACGGTCAAGCGAACGGGGGCCAGGATTGTCGGGCCCATACCTTTGCCGACTAGGATAGAAAAGTATTCGGTGAATCGCAGTCCGCATTGTGATAAGAAGTCGATGGATCAGTTTGAGGTGCGGACACATTCGCGGTTGATGGATATAGTAGAGCCTACGACGAAGACTGTTGATGAACTGAAGAAGTTGAACCTGCCTGCGGGCGTTGATATTACAATTAAAATCTGAGTACAGATAACATGACTGGCATCCTTGGACAAAAAATCGGAATGACGAGGGTATACGGCGAGGACGGTCGGCAGTTGCCGGTCACAGTTCTTGAAGTGGGACCCTGCGTGGTGATTCAGCGAAAGACTGTTGCCTTAGACGGCTATGATGCCGTCCAACTGGGGTTCAAGGAATACAAAGCGCAGCGGGCTAATCAGCCTAGCGCGGAGCGTTTCAAGAAAGCTGGCGTCACTCCGCGGCGTTACTTGCGCGAATTCCGGCTCGATGTTGGCGAAGAGGCCAAGCCTGGCGATGTATTCACGGCAACGATGCTCAAAGACATCAAATTTGTGGATGTGACAGGAGTTACAAAGGGTAGAGGTTTTCAAGGCGTGGTAAAGCGTCACGGCATGAGAGGTGGCCCCGCATCTCACGGATCAACATCAAAGCGGCGAGTTGGTGCTGTCGGATGCCGTGAGCTCCCAGGGCGCATTCATAAAAACAAGCGGATGCCCGGGCACATGGGACATGTGACAGTGACAATGCAGAATCTTAAGGTTGTGCAGGTATTGCCTGAGGATAATCTCGTGCTTGTCCTTGGCGCAGTGCCTGGTCCGACAGGTAGCCTGGTGTATGTGATGAAAGCTTTGAAGAAGGCGACTGTAAAATCATGAGTAAGTTGTCAATATACGATATGAAGGGCGCCGGGCAGGGCGAGCTTGAAGTGTCCGATGATCTGCTCATTCTCAAGAAAGGAGAGCAGGCAGTGCATGACGCTGTCGTGGCTCACCTTGCGAAGAAGCGTGTTGGCGGAGCATCCACACTTGGAAAAGGCGATGTAGCCGGTAGCAATAAGAAGCCGTGGCGGCAGAAGGGTACGGGTAGAGCGCGGGCAGGTTACAGGCGTTCCCCGATCTGGCGTGGTGGCGGAGTCGCGTTTGGTCCGCACCCCAGGAGTTATGAAAAGAAATTGTCTAAGAATGTCAGAAGGTTGGCATTTGTGAGGGCGCTGAGCGACAAGATAGCGGGTGGGTCGGTCAAGGTTATTGACAAGCTGGAGCTGTCAGAACCAAAGACAAAGCTCGTAGTTGAGTTGCTGAGGGCACTTAAGATAAAGGGGTCGGTGGTCATCGTCCTAGAGAAAAGTGATCTGAATGTGATGCGCGCGGCAAGGAATATTCCAGGTGTTGAGGTTGTATCTGCCGATTCGCTTGACACATACAGGATCATGAAGAGCTCCGTTGTAGTGGCAACGAGAGGGGCGATGGACAGGTTGCGGGACAGACTTCAGCTTGTAGCATAAGGAATGGAAATGACGGACGCTCGTGACATAATTAAATCTGTTCAGATGACTGAAAAGAGCACTCGGCTGGGTGGAACAGAGAATAAGTATTTCTTTGAAGTCGCCGGAAAAGCGAATAAGATTGACATCAAGAGAGCTGTGCAGGAGCTTTTTAAGGTGTCAGTTAATAAAGTTAACACCATGAACTACCTTGGCAAGAATAAGCGTGAGCGGACTCGAAGCTTTGGTAGAACGGCGCACTGGAAGCGCGCGATAGTGACGCTCAAGGCAGGCGATAAGATCGAACTGATGTAGGGAGTTTGGCATGGGATTGAGATCGTACAGACCAACAACAGCAGGCAGGCGGCACGCGACAGGTTACCTGTTCGACGAGCTAACGACTTCAAAGCCGGAAAAATCGCTTCTGGAGCCGGTCAGGCAGAATGCAGGCCGAAACTCGGCCGGGCGTATTACAGTTCGCCATCAGGGTGGTGGGCACAAGCGTCAGTATCGCATTATTGATTTCAAGAGAGATAAGGCTGGCGTGCCGGCCAAAGTCGCATCTATTGAGTATGATCCGAACAGATCAGCCAGAATAGCGCTGCTGAATTACGCGGATGGCGAGAAGCGATACATACTTGCGCCTATGGGATTGACTGTTGGAATGGAAGTACAGTCGGGTCCGGCAGCGGAGCCGACTGTGGGCAACGCGATTCCGCTTGAGACCATACCGCTTGGGTTGAATATTCATAATATCGAGCTCGTCCCTGGTCGAGGCGGTAAACTGGTCAGGGGTGCTGGTCTAACAGCGCAGTTAATGGCCAGGAAAGATGACTTTGCTCATGTCAAGCTGCCATCTGGCGAGATCAGAATGATCAGCATCAAGTGTATGGCGACCATCGGGCAAGTTGGAAATCTTGAGCACGAGGCAATTTCATATGGCAAAGCCGGTCGTAAGCGTTGGCTCGGCGTTCGTCCCACTGTTCGCGGTGTTGCAATGAACCCCGTGGATCATCCGATGGGCGGCGGTGAGGGCAAGGCGACGGGTGGTCATCCGAGATCTCCATGGGGTCAGAGTGCAAAAGGAAAGAGAACCAGACATAAGCGCCGGACATCTGGCAGGTTTATTCTGCAGCGGAGAAAGTAGAATATGGGTCGTTCACTTAAAAAAGGGCCATACGTAGACGCCAAGCTGCTCAACAAGATTGAGGCGATGAACAGGTCAGGAATGAAAAGTCCTATTAAGACCTGGTCGAGGAGATCTATGATACTACCGGAGTTTGTGGGCAACACTCTGGCTGTACATAACGGCAAGGAACATGTTTCCGTTTTTGTTACAGAGAATATGGTGGGGCATCGTCTAGGCGAGTTTTCGCCAACTCGTATATTCAGGAAGCATGGAGTGCACACAGACAAGGCAGTGACGCTGAAGTAACGAGTTTGTTATCGGGCCGGTATGGATATGCGTTTGTTGTGTAGTTTGGTGATGCTGGGTGAAGCGGTCGCGGTTGCGTTCGCCGCTGGTGGTGGCGTAGAGATGGCAGGGGGCGCAAGCAACGAGATCAGGGTGCTGTCGGCGCAGGTGAATGATCTAGTCGATGCACTGGCTGAGGCCAGGAGTGAGGTAGACGGACTAAGGAAACGGCAGGTCGGTCGTGAGTTCAGTAGATACGCATGGATAGGGATGAAGCCGGGGCAGTTGGAGATGGGTGAGTCACTGCCACCGCGGATTTCGAATGTAAACGGAGAATTGCGCTTAGTGATTCTTGACAAAGGTGCGCGGCAAGGCATACGGCCTGGTCGAAAGTTCGCGGTGTTGCGGGCTGATAAAGTGATTGCTGAGATAGAGACGGTTGACGTGCGTGAGAAGATTACAGGGGCAGTGATTGTACGTGTTGAAGCCGGTGTCCTGCCGGAGACGAGTGACAGGTTATTAGAGATTGCCGTACTGACGAAGTGAGCGATTTGAAATGGATATACGATCAACAATGCGATTTGCTAGAATTTCGTCTCTGAAGGCCAAGGACCTGGCGAAAGTCATTCGTGGTCTGCCGGCGTCGGAAGCACTCAATAAGCTTGAGTTCAGTCATAGAAAAGGCGCTTTTTTGATCGCCAAGACACTGAAGTCGGCTATTGCCAATGCAGAGAACAATGCTAAGTTGTCGGCAGAGAATATGTTCGTCAAGGAGGCGGTTGTTCTGGATGGTCCTTCGATGAAACGGTTTTGGCCGCGTGCGCGCGGATCGGCGTCGCCGATTTTGAAGCGAATGAGTCACATCAAGATTGTGCTGTCTGAGTCGAAGATAGACGGCAAGCAGCTTGCTCGAAAGGAGTCTGGGAAGAGTGGGACAAAAGGTTAATCCAATCGGTCTGCGTCTGGCGGTGACGAAGGACTGGCGTTCCCGCTGGTTTGCCGGGAAGAAGGATTTCGGTACTCTTCTTCACGAGGACATGAAGATCCGGGAGCTTGTGACAAAGCGCCTTCAAAATGCCTCAATTGCGAAGATTGTGGTGGAGAGATATGCCAATCGGGTTCGCGTGACCATCTGGACTGCGCGTCCGGGAATTGTTGTTGGTCGCAAGGGGCAGGATATTGATAAGGTGCGGGAGGAAATTGCCCGCATGACGAAGAAGGAAGTATACATCGATATCTCCGAGATCAGAAATGGAGACACATGTGCGCAGATTGTCGCAGAGAATGTTACTCTGCAGCTTGTGCGGCGTGTGTCGTCTCGACGGGCGATGAAACGTGCCATAAAGACCGCGATGGACATGGGTGTGGATGGCATCAAGATACAGGCTTCCGGCAGATTAGGCGGGGCTGAAATTGCGCGGCGGGAATGGTACAAGGAAGGCCGGGTTCCGCTGCACACATTGCGGGCGAATATTGATTATGGTTTTTCAGAAGCGCTGACGACTGCTGGGTTGATAGGCATCAAGGTCTGGATTTGCCACGGCGAACGTGAAGCGCAACGAGAGTCAAAGAGATAGAGGACGATTATGGCATTAATGCCAAAAAGAGTAAAGCATCGCATGGTGCAGCGAGGGAGCCGTGGTGGTACAGCGACTGCGGCTGTACGCATAGACTTTGGGGATTACGGGTTGAAGAGCCTCGGTCGATGCTGGTTGAAGGCGATCCAGATTGAAGCATGTCGCGTCGCAATCAATCGGTTTCTGAAACGGCGGGGAAGGCTGTGGGTAAGAGTTTTCCCCGATAGACCAGTTTCTAAGAAGGCTGCGGAGACTCGGATGGGAAAAGGTAAAGGTGCTCCTGAGTTTTGGGTGGCTACCGTCAAGCCAGGAACGATCATGTTTGAGGTTGGCGGAGTACCGGAAGCTACGGCGAGGGAAGCGATGAGGCTGGCAGCTTCGAAGCTACCGATTTCGACCAGATTTGTAACCAGGCAGAGCCACTAGAGATCGGGGATTGCATGAAAACGAAGGAATTGAAGGTACTGTTGAAGGGACTAACTGATGCCGAGCTGCGGCAGAGACTCACCGACAGTAAGACTGAGTTGTTCAATCTCAGAATACAGAAGGCGACTGGTCGGATTGAGCGGCCTCTGCGTCTGAGGACTCTACGGCGAGAAGTGGCAAGAATTCTGACGCTCGAGAAACAGCGTGGCATTAATTGAGGTGGTGTAAATGACGGTAGGCAATACAGCGAAGAGCACTTGCAAGAAACGGGTTGGGCGAGTTGTCAGCGATGCGATGGATAAGACCATTGTGATAATGCTGGTGACAAGGAGACGGCACCCGAAGTATGGCAAAATGATCAAGTACATGAAGAAGCTTTATGCGCACGATGAGAAGAATGAAGCTAAGGTAGGAGATTTGGTGCGAATATTTGAGACAAGGCCGTTGAGTCGTCTGAAGAGGTGGCGGCTAGTTGAGATCATCGAGAGGGCTATTGTGGCTCCAGTCGAAGAGGAAAGCAAAGGATGATACAGGAAGGAACGAGTTTGGTCGTCGCCGATAATACCGGAGCACGGAAAGCAACATGTTTTCGGGTACTGGGGCAAAGTCGGCAATACGCCAGCGTAGGCGATCTTATCAAGGTTTCTATCAAGGAAGCACAGTCTGGAGGTCTGGTAAAGAAGGGGCAGGTTTGTACCGCGCTGATTGTGCGTACGAAGAGCCCTGTACGCCGACCTGACGGGAGTTATCTTCGCTTTGATAACAACGCAGTGGTGATCGTTGACGATTCGATGAATCCTGTTGCAACACGAATCTTCGGACCGATTGCCAGGGAGCTGCGAGGCAAGAATTTTATGAAGGTTATCGCTCTGGCACCGGAAGTGTTGTAGGTGTTGAGAACCTTTTGCATCGAACGACTTGGGGAGTAATGATGCGGATACGACGTGGCGATACAGTAGTGGCACGTAGCGGCAGGAACGCCGTTCCCGGAAAGATCGGGAAGGTTCTGACAGTTCAGTCAGACCACGGAGTTGCAATTGTCGAGGGTTTTAATCTTGTCAAGAAATCAGTGCGTAAGGGTGCTGATAACCCGCAGGGCGGAATCATCGATAAGGAGATGCCGATGCCTTTGTCGAGGCTGGCACTTTTCTGTCCAAACTGTAAAAAGGGAGTGCGGACAGGTTGGAAGATCGATGGGGATTTGAAAGTACGCAAGTGCAAGAAGTGTGCGCATCCTTTTGATGCCTGAAGAGAGAAACAATGATTATCCTGCAGGAACAGTACAAGACGACGATAAGGCCGGCACTTCAGAAAGCGTTGGGGTTGAAGAACCATATGGAGGTGCCTCTCCTTGAAAAGATAGTGATTAATGTCGGTATCAAGTCGGTTGATAAAGACGTACTTAAAGATGTGGTTGAGAATCTACGGAAGATAACAGGTCAGGCGCCCGTTGTAACGAAAGCGAAGAAGAGCATATCTAATTTCAAGCTACGGGAAGGGATGGACATTGGTGCGAAAGTCACCCTTCGCGGAGAGCGGATGTATGATTTCTTTGCCCGGCTGGTGAACGCGGCGCTGCCGCTCATCAGGGACTTTAGAGGGTTGCCACGCACAGGTTTTGACGGGAAAGGGAATTACAATTTCGGGATACAGGATCAAACGATCTTTCCCGAAATTGACCCTGACGATGTCAAGAGGGTGCATGGTATGGATATAGCGATCGTGACATCATCGGGAACGGATGAGGGTGCAAAAGTTCTGTTGAAGCACCTCGGAATGCCGTTCGCCGAAGAAAAGCGAGAGGAGTAAACTCTTGGCAAAGAAATCACAGGTTGTAGAGGCAAAAAGGCCGCAGAAGTTTCCTGTACGACGGTATCACCGATGTAACAGGTGCGGCAGGCGTCGGGCATATATTCGGAAGTTTCAGGTCTGTCGCATATGTTTCCGGGAACTGGCGCTGAAAGGTGAGATACCCGGAGTGATCAAGTCAAGTTGGTAGGAGCAAACTGGACAGTGAGTACAACAGACCCAATAGCAGACATGCTGACAAGGACGAGGAATGCGTTGATGGCGCGCCACGAGATAGTGGACATTATACATTCCAAGATGAACGTGGAAATATCACGCATACTCAAGCGCGAGGGATATATATCGGATTATGCGGTGGAGCGGCAGGGGCAGGGGGTGATCCTTCGATTATACCTTAAGTATGTGGGTGATCGTGAGGCAGTCATTCGCGGGCTGAAGCGGGTCAGTAAGCCGGGTCTCCGCAGATATATCAAGGCCGCAAAGATCACCAAGACGCGGCAGGGGTTAGGGACTGTAGTGCTGTCGACCCCCGCCGGTATATTGACTGGTGGAGAGGCCAGGAGACAGAAGGTCGGTGGAGAAGTGCTTTTTGAAGTGTGGTAGAGGTCTGGATCGCCCACTGGAGTTAAAGAAATGTCAAGACTGGGACGTAAACCTTTGATTGTTCCGAGCGGAGTGAACGTTCGGATGGAAGGTGCAAAAGTTTTTGTAAAGGGCCCCAAGGGCGAGTTGTCACTCAGTTTGCCGGAAGGTATCACGGCAAGCTTGAAAGATAACCGCGTCGAAGTGGTCCGAGCGAGTGACTCGCGGCAGCACCGGAGTCTGCACGGACTGAGCAGAACGCTTGTGGCGAATATGGTCGAGGGCAGTGAGAAAGGCTACACAAAGCTGCTTGATATAGACGGGGTCGGATTCAAGGCGGAGATGCGTGGGACGTCGTTGAATCTTTCGCTGGGTTTTTCGTCGCCTGTAGTTTATATCATTCCCAATGGCGTTAGTATCAAGGTTGAAGGCAACACGGTTGTTGTCAACGGTATCGACAAGCAGCAGGTCGGTGATGTTGCCGCAGCGATCAGGCGGTTTCATCCGGCAGAGCCGTACAAGGGAAAAGGCATTAGATATCGTGGTGAATATGTCCGGAGGAAGGCCGGAAAGACGGTGGCATGACGATGGGCAACACTTCAAGAACGGCAAAACGTATTAAGCGGCGGATGCGTATTCGTAACAAGATACACGGGACTCCGGAGCGTCCACGTATGTGCATAATGATCTCTAATACAAGAATCTATGCTCAGCTTATTGATGACATCAAAGGCGTCACTCTGGCTCATGTTTCGACAACTGACAAAGGATCTGAGGCGGGCTGTTCCGTTCCTGATGCAACGGCATTGGGTGGTCGGGCTGCTTCTGTTGCCATTGGCAAAGGGATCACGAAAATAGTATTTGACCGGGGCGGGTTCCGGTATCATGGACGTGTTAAAGCTTTTGCTGATGCAGCGAGGGAGGGTGGATTGTGCTTCTAGAGCATAAGAATAAGACTCGTGAGAAACGTGGCGGACAGGATGATTCCGGCGGTATGTCATCGGGATCGGGGGAACTTGAAGAGCGCGTTGTCTTCGTGAATCGCTGCGCCAAGGTTGTCAAAGGTGGCCGCAGGTTCAGTTTTAGTGCGGTTGTAGTTGTAGGCGACAAGAAGGGGTCTGTCGGCTATGGCTTTGGCAAAGCTAATGAAGTCTCGGATGCCATCAGAAAAGGTGGGGATATAGCGAAGAGGTCACTTCGGCCTGTGACGATGAAAGGTCGTACTATTCCGCATGAAGTGATAGGAAAGTTTGATGGATGCTATGTCAAACTGCGTCCTGCTTCGCCTGGTACCGGCGTTATCGCCGGCGGGGGCGTAAGGGCTGTGCTTGAGCTTTCAGGAATTCAGGACATTCTGGCCAAGTCTCTTGGTAGTAGCAATAAGCTTAACATGGTGAAAGCTGCAATGGTTGCGCTTGATAGTTTGCGAATGGATGAAGATGTAATGGCAATGAGGAGGTCTGGCGCTGTTCCGGCAGGAAAAGCGGTCCAGGCGGGGGCTATAGAATGACATTAGATTTAGCATCATTGTCTAACACTGAAGGTGCGCGTCGACATAGTAAGCGCGTGGGGCGAGGAGAAGGTTCCGGCCACGGAAAAACCTGTGGTCGAGGTCAGAAGGGACAGATGTCTCGTTCCGGCCATAAGCGTAAGCCTGGATTTGAAGGCGGTCAGATGCGTCTTATAAGGCGTATCCCAAAGAGAGGTTTCACAAGCAGGCATCTGCTGAGGACTGTTCCTGTGAATATCTCTGCTTTGTCTGTTTTTGCCGAGGGAGCTACCGTTGATATCGAAGCGCTCAAGTCGGCGGGTATTGTCAGTGACACCGGTGCAGGGGTGAAGATTCTTGGTGACGGTGATGTAAAGCACAAGCTGACAGTGAAAGTCCACGCGTTTAGTAGCGCCGCTAAGGCCAAAATAGAGGCGGCTGGCGGAACCTGTGAAACCTTGCTGCGCTGATTGCACCTGCAAGCCTCGTGCTAGTTGAATGTCTTGGATCCGGAAATTGATAGACCATGCTTTCTGCATTTAGAAATTCGTTTAAAATTCCTGAGCTGAGGACGCGGATATTGTTCGCGTTCGCTCTGATTATTGCTGAGCGTCTGGTTGCAAATATACCGACACCTGGCGTAATGGCGGATGCATTGGAATTGCTGGTTAGGCGCGCTGTTGAGCAGTCGGATCCAGGTGCAGGAAATCTGCTTGGCATGGCTGACCTCTTTAGTGGCGGAGCGCTTCGCAAGTGCTCAGTCGGCGCGTTAACGATCTGGCCCTACATTAGCGCATCAATTGTTCTTCAGCTTCTGACTGCAGTGGTGCCGGCGTTGGAACGTCTGGCACGCGAAGGCGATGTAGGTCGGCAGAAAATTACGCAATATTCCAGGTATCTTACCCTCGGCATATGTATCCTCCAGAGTTTTGCTCTTACAAAGACGATAGAGCACCCGGAAATGCTGTTCGGTGCGGTGGCGGCTGGCACTCAGCTAATCTCCCCGGAGATGAGCATTTGGGGATTCAGACTGATGACCATTCTATCCATGACAACTGGTACGATGGTGATAATGTGGATGGGCGAGCAGATTACTCAACGTGGCATCGGTAATGGTATCTCGTTAATTATCACGGTTAATATCGTGAGTCGGCTTCCACAGGCGATCATGGGACTGTGGGATATGTTCCACGGTACAGGATCATTCAACCCGTTCCTCCTGATTGCCCTGGTCGGTACACTGTTTGTTGTCACTGCCGCGACGGTTGCTGTGACGCAGTCGCAACGCAAGGTTCCGATCACTACTACGAAGCGAGTCGTAGGCCGCAAGGTCTATGGAGGTCAGAATACTTTCATGCCGCTGAGAATGAATTATGCTAACGTGATGCCCCTGATTTTTGCTTCATCGCTACTGATGTTTCCGCCTCTGATTCTCAGCTGGTTTCAGGTTCAGTGGTGTAAAGATCTTGCAGATATGCTCAACAGGCAGGGTTGGCTTTACATGGCAATGTATGGTACACTGATAATGTTTTTCTCCTACTTCTGGGTGGCAACTCAGTTTAATCCCGTTCAGATCGCTGATGATCTTAAGAAGCATGGTGGCTACGTTCCTGGCATCAGGCCAGGGCGACCAACTGCGGAGTTTCTCGATAAGACTATGAGTCGCCTGACTCTGGCCGGTGCGATATTTCTGACGGCGATAGCTGTAATACCGACTCTTCTGAATAAATTGTTCAGGATACCATATGAAGTAGCGCAGTTTTTCGGTGGAACCAGTCTTCTCATTATTGTGGGTGTGATGTTGGACACGATGCGTCAGGTGGAGTCGCACCTGCTTATGCGACACTATGACGGTTTTCTCAGGAAGGGCCGGCTCAAAGGGAGCGGTCGTCGCTGAAAAAGGCGCGTCGGTTGGGAGAGAGACAAGTGGAAGCTATCATTCTTTTGGGAGCGCCAGGCGCAGGGAAAGGGACTACGGCAGAGGGAGTGGTTCAGGCGACTGAATATATCCATCTTGCTACAGGCGATATGCTGCGTGATGCTCTTAAGAATGGTTCCGCTCTGGGCAAGCTTGCAGAAGGCTTTATGAAGAGAGGTGAATTGGTTCCTGACGATGTCATCGTGAAAATAGTTGAAGCCAGGCTTGATGGTGGCTCAAAAGATGTCAGGTACATGTTTGACGGATTCCCGCGAACATTGGAGCAGGCAAAGCTGCTTGAAGACAGTTTTAAGAGGCGTGGTGGAATGGTGACGCACGTCTTCTTCCTTGCAGCGCCGAGGGAACTTCTTATAAGTCGGTTGACTGGGCGCCGCATCTGCAGGAAGTGCGGGCGAAATTTTCACGTGATCAATATTCCTCCTAAAGTAGAGGGTGTATGTGATCTCTGCCAGGGACAGCTCTACCAGAGGGCAGATGATCAAGAGGCTACGATTCTTAACAGGCTAGAAGTGTTCAGTAAGCAGACAGAAAGTCTTGTTGCCTATTACGAAAAAGCCGGAAAACTTGTTCGGATTGACGCATCGATGCATCGTGATGTTATCACGAACGGGATTCTTGAGATGTTGAAGAAATAATGATTATTGTGAAGAGCCCTGAGGAGATCGGACGCATGCGAAAAAGCGGTCTGATCGCCGCAGAAGTTCGCGACAGAGTTGTAAAGCGCGTAGCGCCAGGCATAACGACTAAAGAACTGGATGAGTATGCAGCTGAGATTATCGCGGCGAGTGGAGCTCGAAGTGCTTTTCTCGGATATAAAGGATCAAGGTCAGTTTGTCCGTATCCGGGAAACATATGCCTGTCAATCAATGATGAAGTTGTGCACGGGATCCCCGCAAAGCGGCGCGTTGAGGTAGGGGACATTGTCAGTATTGATGTTGGCGTGCAGTTTGAAGGATACTTTGGGGACACTGCGACTACAGTGATGGTGGGCGTATCTGACTTTGATGTTATACGTCTGGTCGCTGTAACGGAAGAGGCATTGAAGGCGGGCATTGAGAAGGCTCGAGCAGGGAATCGTCTCTACGATATTTCTCATGCGATTGAGTCGGTAGCTGTAAAAGCCGGGTTTTCTGTTGTGCGGGACTTTGTGGGCCATGGCGTGGGGAAAGCACTGCACGAGGATCCGCAAGTGCCGAATTTTGGTCAGGCCGGCAGAGGTGTTACGCTGAGAACAGGTATGACGCTGGCACTGGAGCCCATGATTAACATGGGAGGTGCTGCGGTTGAAGTCATGGGCGACGGATGGACAGTCCGGACGGTGGACAGGAAGCCATCAGCCCACTTTGAGCACACTGTGGCGGTGCAGGATGGTGCGGCAGAAATTTTGACATGAGTCGTTTTAGTTGTGGACAGGCTGTTGGATGGGTGTTAGATTAAACAGCTTTTCTTTTTAGAGAGATAAATATGAAAGTACGTAGTTCAGTTCGAAGGATATGCGAGAGGTGCAAGGTTGTGCGCCGCAAAGGCGTGGTCCGCGTGGTTTGCACCAACACGCGCCACAAGCAAAGACAGGGGTAGACAGATATGCCACGACTGGTTGGTGTGGATATTCCGGGTAAGAAGAAAGTTGAGTACTCGCTGCGGTACATCTATGGCATAGGCCTGACGCTAGCCAAAGAAGTCGTTGCGAAAGCCAAGGTTGATCCCTCAAAGAGGGCGGATGACCTGACGAGCGATGAACTCTCGCGAATAACTAATATTCTTCAGTCCGGTTATCGGATTGAAGGAGATTTAAGGCGGGAGATTTCACAGAATATCCGTCGACTGGTGAGTATCGGATGCTACCGTGGGACACGGCACAGGAAGGGCCTCCCGGTCAGAGGGCAGAGGACGAATACCAATGCGCGGACACGGAAAGGTCCGAGGCGGACGGTGGGAGCGGTCCGTAGCAAAGACACTCGGATGGCGATGAAGTCAGACAGTGAATAATCGGGCAATAGTGTAATCTGGCAGGAGTTTATGGCAGACGATAAAAAACAGGATACCAAGAAGCAGGAAAAAACGGAACAGGACCCGGCAGTGAGTGGTGAAACCGCGCTTCTCTCGGCAGAAGGCGAGGCGGTTAAGCCTGCGCCAAAGCCGGTCAAGACTTTGCGGCATGTGTCCTTCGCGATTGCTCATGTAAGGGCTACGTTCAATAATACGATGATTGCCATATCGGACGCGAAGGGCGGCGTGCTGGCTTGGAGTTCGGCTGGGCGGGCGGGCTTTAAAGGATCTCGGAAGAGCACTGCTTATGCTGCTGGTGTTGTAGGGCAGGAAGTGGCGAGGCAGGCAATAGGATTTGGAGTGAAGGAAGTCGAAGTGCGGGTACAAGGACCGGGAGCCGGACGCGAAACAGCGATCCGTGCTCTTCAGTCGTCGGGTTTGAACATTAGCGTGATCAAGGACGTAACCCCCATGCCGCACAATGGATGTCGTCCGAGAAAAAGGCGTAGAGTTTAAGGCTCTTTGCGGAGATCGTCATGGCCAGATATACAGGACCAGCGTGCAGGATATGTAGAAGAGAAGGGATGAAACTCTTCTTGAAGGGCGAGCGTTGCTACATGGCCAAGTGTGCCATGGAAGTGGGCCGTCCCGCCCCGGGTATGCATGGAGCAACCAGGAAGCGTAAGTCTTCTGACTATGGGAAGCAGCTAAGTGAAAAACAGAGGTTGCGTAAATCATATGGACTTCAAGAGACACCATTCCGGCTCGTCTTTCAGAGAGCCGTAGAGAAGCATGGAGTCACCGGCGAGATACTTCTCCAAATGCTGGAGTTAAGATTGGATAATCTTGTCTACCGCCTAGGTTTTGCGCCGTCACGACGTGCTGCTCGCCAGTTTGTGCGGCACAGTCATGTGCTGGTCAACGGCGGAAGAGCGGACATACCATCCATGCTTCTGTGTGCAGGAGATGCCGTGAGCGTAAAGGGTAACGCTAAGAGTAAAGAGTATGCGAAGCAGTGGGTTGAGAAGTCGACGAACCGGGAGCTGGTTTCCTGGTTGTCTCTTGACAAGGATAATCTGCAGGGAAGCGTTCTCCGGGTGCCATCACGGGAAGAAATTGCCCCCACGGTCAACGAGCAGCTCATCGTAGAGTTGTATTCGAAATAACAGAGGAAGGACTGAAAAGATGCCAATAAGACTCCGTCGTTTCGAGATGCCAAAGCGGGTGGTTAAAGACGAGGTAGCGTCTACTGCTAATTATGGGAAATTTATTGCTGAACCTTTTGAAGCGGGATATGGCCGGACGTTGGGCAATTCTCTTCGAAGAGTGCTGTTATCGTCGCTTGAGGGTGCGTCGATTTGCTCGGTGAAGATAGAAGGAGCTCCTCACGAATTTTGCACTATCCCTGGAGTAGTGGAAGATGTGACGATAATAGTGCTCAACTTGAAAAAGGTACTTCTTCGCCTCTCATGCGCAAGGGAGGCAAAGACACTGCGGATCAAAGTGAAGGGTCCGAAGAATGTCACTGCGGCAGATATTCAGACTGATGGTCTCGTCGAGATACTGGATCCTACCCAGCATATAGCAACCCTCTCTGAAGACGCTAAACTCGACATTGAGATCGGCGTTCGCGTAGGCAGGGGGTTTTGTCCGGCAGAGTGGAACAAGCAGCCTAATGCCGATATTGGCACTATTCCTCTTGATGCGATCTTCTCGCCAGTACGGCGGGTCAATTTTGCAGTTGAGAACACGAGGGTCGGCCAGAGAACGGATTATGACAGACTGGTTCTGGAAATATGGACGGATGGCCGCATATCTGCGGATGACGCCTTGACTATGTCAGCCGCGATTCTTCGGCATCATCTAGATGTATTTGTTGGCTATCACCGGGACATTATCGAGTTTGAGGAAAGCGAGAAGCAGATTGATGCTGAGCGGGAAGCCTTGCGGAAGAAGTTGAACATGAGTGTCAATGAAATTGAACTAAGTGTTCGAGCTGCAAACTGCCTGAACAATGCCAATATTACCACAGTAGGAGAGTTGGCACAGCGCACTGAGGCACAGATGCTCAAGTACCGTAACTTCGGTAAGAAGTCTTTGAATGAGATCAAGATGAAACTGGCTGAGCTTGGACTGCAGCTTGGGATGAAGTTTGACCCCGAACTGTTGGCGGAACTCCTTGTTGCACAAAAAGAAGAAGCACCGCTGCCCCAGGAAACAGCCGCAACGTAGGAATTGGAGCGACCATACTCATGAGACATCGTCTCAAAGACAATAAACTTGGCAGGACAATGGCCCACCGGAAAGCGCTGGTGTCTGCGCTGGTGTGTGCATTGATTGAGCAAAGACGGATAAAGACAACTCTTCAAAAGGCGAGAGCCGCGAGGAGTCTTGCCGAAAAGATGGTTACTCTTGCCAAGCAGGCTGGTACAGATGCGTCAGGCAAGCTGAATGCATGGAGACGGATTGAGTCGATTCTCCGGCGGCGCAGCATGGTTCACTCCTTGTTTGATCAGGTCCTGCCGGCATGCAGCGAGCGTACGGGCGGGTATACCAGGATAGTGAAGTTGGATCGTCGTCGTTCTGACGGTGCTGAAATGGTTATTCTTGAATGGGTTAGTCTTGCTCCAGTGGAGAAGAAGACGAAGAAGACGCCAGAGCAGACCGATCAGACGCAGAAGAAAGACTGACGTCCTTTCAGGAGACGTCCATGCCTAAGTTCAGGTACGTCGCCCTTGATGCTCAGGGGCATGAGACGACGAATGTAATGGAGGCAGAGAGCCAATCCAGGGCTGTAGCTATGATAAGAGGCAAGGGCCTCTTTCCTACCAGTGTAAGCGAAGTAGGTTCGACTACCACGGCATCAGTCAGGTCGGACAAGAAGGTCCAGTCCGGTGGACTTCACACAGAAATCAAGTTACCTCCGTTCATTGCCGACTTCTTTGCAGGCAGGGTAAAACCGAAGCAGTTAATGGTTGTTACCCGGCAGCTATCTACTCTTCTTGATGCCGGAGTACCGCTGTTGCGTGGCCTGCAGATTCTTCTCAAACAGGAGGCACATCCCACTCTCAGAAAAGGTCTGAGCAGCGTGCAGGAGTCTGTTGAGGGTGGCAGTACATTTGCTGAAGCGCTTGCCCAGCAGCCGAGGATATTCTATCCGTTCTACATCAATATGGTAAAAGCCGGCGAAGCAGGAGGAGTGCTTGAGCAGGTGCTTTTGAGACTAGCCGAGCATATGGAGAAATCCGAGCGCCTCAAGAGTAAGATCAAGGGCGCTATGGTATATCCGATGGTAGTCCTGTTTGTTGCGATGTGCATACTTGTTTACCTGATGGTTGTTATTGTGCCTCAGTTTGCGAAAATGTTCGAAACCATGACTCAAGGGGCTCCGCTTCCCTGGTTGACGAGGATGGTTCAGAGCGTGAGTTTGACACTAGTTCACAAGAGTTTTTATATTATCGGTGTTATCGGCATCGTTGTGATAACGATTAAGTTGATCGGCCGGACTGGAAAAGGACGGCTTATTATGGACGGGCTTAAATTGCGCCTGCCGATCTTCGGCAAACTGCTTCGGTTGACCGCAGTGGCCCATTTCTCTCGTACGCTGGGAACGCTTCAGACTTCTGGCGTACCCATTTTGCAGGCGCTGACAATTGTACGCGATACAGTTGGCAACGAGGTCCTGAGCCGTGCAGTGAATAAGATTCACGAAAGTGTTAAGGAAGGCGAGTCAATCGCCGCGCCGATGACTGAGTCACGTGCGTTTCCAGCGATGGCTGTCAGCATGGTTGAGGTTGGTGAGGAAACAGGGGCATTGCCTGAAATGCTCGGGAAAGTTGCTGAAACCTATGAGAGTGAAGTTGATACAGCGGTCGCCGCCATGACTTCAATTATTGAGCCGATTATGATTCTTCTACTGGCAGGCATTGTTGGTACTATCGTGATAGCAATGTTTATGCCTATCATAGGCATGGTCACAAACATGGCCAAGTGATATGTCGGCCGCCGCCATACCGCACCAGACAATAACCACCTCATGAAACTTGAGAAGGACCTAATCGTAATTCCTGTTCTCTTATCCGTAAGACTCAGGGTGCGTTTGTGGTTGTAGTGACCTTGTAGAACACCCTCTGGCCGTAGCTGGTGCCTGCTGGATCGGTCCAGCGATAATGGGTGCTGTCAAGAATGTGTGTATCCCGTGCAATGACGGCTGGTGGCAGATTCGTCCAGGTAATATTGGGATCTCCCAGCATGTTCGTGGTTCGGTAGATTGTCCATGGAGGAGTCGGGGGGATGATATCGTTTGTGCTGCCTATCCAGGTGAGCGTATAATTAGTTGTCCCTGAAATAGATGTGACTTTCAACACAGAGTCAGAATTAGTGGGAATTGTCCCAGCCCAGTATTCCTGCCAGTTCGCCATCCCGTCTTTGTCGGAGTCATTCGTGTCTGCCACCTCATAGTCGCCTGCGGACAGTCCATGAGAGTTCAGCCACAGTGTTGGAGTTCCGTGGGATGTGTATGATGCGTATGATGTGGATGCTTCAATGATTCCTGCGCCGATGACTGCGGCTGTATAGACGTCTCCCGCGCAGTATTGTCTCCGGATCTGCATTTGTAATGTTTTTTGGATATTGTTTGTATTGGCGTTCACGACAACGACTATTGATGTGCTCAGCTGGCCGGCCGCGATCGTAACCGTTCCAGTGGTCGGAATATAGTCGACAAGCTCGACAGCAGTCCCTGGTACAGTTTTGAAATCGAGGGAAACATCACTCGGGCATATGCCGCTAAGCGTGGCTGTAAACACCATGTTAGTCGTGCCGACAGGAGACCCCACCACGCTTGTGTCGTTTATCAGAAAAAGCGGATTGGGCGATATCGTCAAATCATCAACCTGAGCGGAACCACTTACCGTGAACGAGGACAGCACCCGGTATGGCGCCCCGTTTCCATCGAAACCATCCATGGCAGAGTTAGCGCACATAAACCATGTTCTTGGCATGGGTGCATCGCCGTTATTTCCCCATGGAAAACCCCACATGGTGTGCTGTATGGCGTAACTGTTTATGTTAGTGAAATAATTGTCTGATCCATTGATCCGGATACGATAGTAACAGTCACCATAATATCCTGCTCCAAAGAAGTCATCCGCATAGTTCTTGTAGGCCATCTCAAAGGTTAGTCGTACCCATTCGCTTGTTGAGATAGTGACCAAAGTGTTGGTTGCCCATTGGGGTGGCGCATAGTCTTCTGCATAAGTATTATAGTCACGCCACCTGTAGTAAAACACGAGATTGCTCTGGCTGTTTATATAGGCGGCTGCTTGAGGTGCTGGCGTAACCTGATCTGTAGGAGGACTGTCACGCAATTGCGGTTTAATGCAAACATCTATGTATACGAAGTCAGGGGTGTTGTCGGCAGTGAAGAAGTTTGAGACTGTGCCGGCGACATTCAGTACACTAGAGTGTGTTGCGAAAGGGAATGCCGCAGTCTGGTTGTAACTGTCTGCCCAGTTGGTTATAACGGCCGCGTTTGTCATGTCGTACGCCGCGCCCCAACCACGGTCATTGATAATGGGGTAGCCGTCCAAATAGTTGGTACTATCGGAGATTTCAAAGGCGTTCGTATACGGCAAGGTCAGTGGCTGATTCGCTGCCAATGTGTTTATAACGATTACCACGGCAGCTGTCACAGACATGAACGCCAACTCTGTCGGCTTAAACTTCATGATTAAGGCCCCTCTGGTCACGGACGATCATGCTCAACAGATTTGAACCTCTCTGAACTCTCTGGCCTTAATGGTATTACATTGCTGAAGTTGTGTCAACGATATTTCGGCCCGTGCAACGGTTCCAAATCATGGGGTCGCAGGATGGTTTGGGCGAAGTGGGCAAAATG